>JBOGPP010000193.1:0-73680 GCA_050748485.1 Nitrososphaeraceae archaeon
TGAATTTTGAGATTAAACAACTAAATGACGCGTTTGGACCCACTATCACCGACAAGAATCTCCAAGCTCTGGTAGTCAGTGAAGAAACAGAACCGAAGGGACATGAAATTAATAAGATTCGATCAATAAGAGGCTTTGACCCACTGATAATAGTTACAGTTACAATGCTAAAAGCAAAAGATGGACAACCACTCTCATCTTCTAGAATCCGTGATGGAGAGATAGATAGGTACGGGAGAGTCTTGAAAAAGTAGAGTAGATCACAGTGATCTTCCACCTTACAATCAAAACCCTTTCTGACACCATTCTAACAACCAAAATTATAAAGCTGTGTAAAATTCTTCTTAGCTTGGGATATGCTCATCAAACTAACGGTTGTCGGCCTGACTATATTTTTGGAAATCTCTTAGCTTCGAATATTATAACAACGACCGCATTACAAATGCGACGAATTTTACTGATATGACAATTCTGAGCGAGACGTTTAGCAAGAACCTTTATTCTATATCAATATGGACTGTGTTCTTGTGAGTGCGAATAGAGAGGAGCTTCCTCCCCTCAAAGAGTATCTTGTGCGCAGTCTTCTGAAGCTTATCAGCTGATTCTTCGTCTGACATCGTTACGCTATGCGAACTGTCGTCATCTAACACCACAATCATTTCTTTCTCACCGACTGTGGCTGCATGTTTGAGTTTTTGTTCTTTTCTGTTTGAAGATAGTATCCACATTAGCTTCTCAGCTTCGTACTCATCCTCGCATACGATATCTTCTGTGTTCCTTGTATCGTTAGTCAAAGGGATTGTCCTCATAAAGGAACTTAGCGATTTGATTTCTTGCTTGATCTCTTCGTCTAGAAAACTCAGATATAAATAACTTCGTCTGAATGGTAAGATCAGATTTACACTCGCCACATAGTAAATTACCTGTTCTACATTTTAGAGATCGCTCAAACGATACCTTTCCATCGTCAAAGAAATGGCTTAGGTACCAAAAGACAGGGCATGCATCTGGATCTCCACCTAACATCCTTTGTAGTCCAACAGACGGTTGCCCACCTGTATACGCGCCAGAGATCTTGCTTTCGATCGTTTCCGGGTCGTCGGTTGTAAAAATAGCACTAGTTGGTTTTGAAGATGACATCTTACCATTCATCTCAAGGCTCGGTACAAACTTACTGTGGACTTGGGCAGGTTTATAGTACCCCATCTTTTCAGCGACATCTCTCGTAATCCTCCAATACGGATCCTGATCAATCGCGGCAGGTATTAGAACACGTGTCGGTTTTTGTTCGATCAATGACGGCAAGAAACAAGGAGCAGCCTGAATAGCGGGAAAACTTATCATTCCGATATTAGATGAGGGTCTATATCCAAATACGGCCTTTGCAGTAGAAAAAGTTAACCTTTTTGAGATCTCTAAATAAAGAGGATATAAAGCCTTTATATTCTTTGTATCAATTATAATTCTAGTCAGCTTTGGATCAAATCCCATTGCTATAACGTCAAGAATATTGTCGTAAACATATTTCTCCACTTCTTGCAGGCTAAGATGTTCACTATAGAGAAATTTTTCGTCATCAGTTATCTGAAACAATAGTTTGGATCTGAATGTATCTTGGAGATACTTTGTAAAAAACCAAGGCATCAGGTGACCCATATGAACATGGCCAGAAGGTCCTCTCCCTGTATAAAGGTAAAAATTCTCCCCATTTTTGTATGCATCCAGAACTATGTCAAAGTCCCGGTGAGAAAAGAAAAAGCCACGTGATAAGAGAGGATGAATTTGTCCGGTGAACAACCTCAATTTCTCGATAATTTCAGGAGTGATTAATCGAGTACCGAAATCTTGGACAATTTTATTATAGTCAACCACTCCCTCGACCTGCCATGGTGTCACGTTATAATCCCCCTTTAAATTGCCTGTTTCATTAAATGATGACTCTTCGATTTCTTCATCACGTGCATTCATTTCAATTATTTTACGGAGACGAGCTGATTAAACGTTTAAAAAGTGTTCTTCACTGAGAAGATTAAAATCAAGTTATGACTTATAAAGTAACTGCTTTACACCCTATCGAGAAAAAGATTCTCGAACTTGTAGGTAGAGACGGATCTGTCACAATTGAAACTTTGTCAGACAAGGGCGACTTGACAATTGACCAGGTGAGGAGAGGCGTGGAACGGCTAAAATTCAAGAAGCTAATCTTGATCTCTCAAGACTTATCTGTCTTCTTTGAATTGGATGAACGTGGCAGATCTGCACTAGCCAACGGATTACCTGAGAGGAGGCTGGTCAGTGCCATTCAACTAGAGCCTGATAAAGGGATGGCTTTGCTTGCAAAGACGCGGGCATTTGAAAAGGATGAATTGGGTGCAGCTATCAGGATCGCAAGAGATCAAAACCATTGGTTGCTTCAAGCATCCAGTAATACAAATAAAGCTAATCTAAAAATTAGCCAGTCAGTAACAGAGATCTCTCCAGAAGAAAGAGTCATTGAAAGATTCAGAAATGTGCAAAGAATCTCTGAAACTGAACTAAATGACCTTGAGAGAAAAGGTATCGAGTTTCTTCTAAGGAGGCCAAATTATCTAAAAAAGATACAACGACAAGTTGTCACTATATCATTAACACCAGTAGGGCAGGCAACTGCTGCTGAAATCTGTGTTTCCAAATCCGCCCACACAGAGTTCGCTAAATCAAATACTAGAATAGAAGATCGACCGGACAGTTTCGTATTAGACCTTGAGGCAGCAGTTAAAACTGCGTTACCAGGCAAAACGCACCCATTAACTGATTTAATTGCAGAGATTAAGGAGATTTTCTTGAGCTTAGGATTTACTGAGATAGATGGTGATATTATCCAGACTTCCTTTTGGAATTTTGATGCATTGTTTACACTTCAGGATCATCCTGCCAGGGAGATGCATGATACATACTATCTTTCTGGCGTGAAAAATGTAGAGGAAATTGCGAATGAAGAGCAGATCGCGAATGTTTCTGAAATACACAACAAGAATTCAATGAATGTTTGGAATATTCGGGAGTCTAATCGCCTAGTTTTACGTACACATACAACACCGGTCACATTGAAGTATCTGGCAGATACCCAACCTGCTGAAGCAAAGATCTTCTCAGTAGGGACTGTATTTAGGAATGAAAAAGTAACGAAGGGACATCTCTCTGAATTTTTTCAGATTGAAGGTATAGTCACGAAACCTGACGCCTCCATAAGGGATCTAATGGGGTTACAATTGGAATTCTACCACAAATTAGGGATCCAAAAAGTAAAGTTTTGGCCTACGTTTTTTCCGTACACTGAACCATCGTTACAGTCAATGGTGTACATCGAAAAAATCGACAAATGGTTGGAACTCTTTGGGATGGGAATATTTAGGGATGAGGTCACGATTCCCATGAAGATAAGAAATCCGGTTCTTGCTTGGGGAGGGGGACTCGAGCGTCTTGCAATGTTACGTTTTGGTATAGATGATATAAGAACTCTTTACAGCAACAAGATTGAGTGGTTAAGGAGCGTTCCCAAATGCCAGTTGTAGAAGTCCCACTGACCGTCCTAGCTGAGTCGTTTCCTACGAACTCGCTTGAAGATATCATCTCCTCTCTGCCTTTCATAGGCCTTGATATCGAAGGTAAAACTAAGAAGCATATTAGAATAGAATACAATCCAAATCGGCCAGACTTTTCATCCTCTTACGGAATTGTGCGTGCCTTAAAGGGGTATCTCGGATTAGAAACGGGAATTCCCAAATATGAAATAAATAATGATAAGAAGTTTAAGATCCAGACAACCACATCAGTAAAATCGATAAGACCCTACATTAGGGCACTAGTTGCTAAGGATAGAGCGTTAGATAGTGAGATTATCAAGATGTTAATAGATATGCAAGAAGATCTGCATACGGGAGTATGTAACAGAAGGAAGACAGCATCCATAGGCTTGCATAATCTTGAAAGGGTACGGTTTCCTCTATGTTACTCTGCAGTTGGTTCGGAAGTTTCGTTTATTCCCCTAGATTCCAGTCAAACTCTTTCACTCAACGAGATCTTGAATTCAACGGATGTGGGTAAGAAGTATTCTTATTTGCTTGGAAGGACAAACGAGTTCCCTATATTACTAGATGTAAAAAAACAGGTTGTATCGTTCCCACCCATTGTAAATTCAAAATTTACCATATTAGACAATCTATCGAGGGGAATATTTGTTGAAGTCACTGCGATCGACCCAAAAGTAGCTGACCTTATTTCAGCTATTTATGTTGCGACATTGTCAGACTTGAACTTCAAGGTTTATCACGTTACAATATGTGAAAATGACGGGTCTTCAATTAAATCTCCAGACATGAGACCCTTGCCAGTATCCGCGAGTTTTACGGAGATAAATAGATGTCTAGGAACCGAATTTTCTCGAGAGGAGATTGTTAGAGCTGCAGGCCGTAGTCGGTTAGGTACAAAGAATTTAGGACGTAGAACGCTCATGTGTGTAGTACCTAGGTATAGAAATGACGTTCGAGAGGTTAGAGATTTGATTGAGGAGGTGATGATCGGGCTTGGAAAATCCAAACTCTCCCCAACATTACCAATGGTTAATGTAACTGGAAGTAGGAACACAAAGTCAGTTCTTATCGATAAGATCAAAGAGGTATTAGTTGGTCTTGGGTTATTGGAAATCAGAAATGTTGTTATAGTTTCGAGGTTTCTGCAGTTTGAATCCATGGGGCTAAAGGCTGATGAGTCGACAATTTTTAAGATTGAGAATTCTCTGGTATCCGGACAGGATATCTTGCGTAATTCTCTTCTTCCTTCGTTAATTGATGCTATTGGACATAATATCCATAGCTCATATCCACAGAATATCTTTGAGGTTGGCAAGGTGTTTACCAAAGGGGGAACTGAAACTGAAAAATGGCATCTTTGTGTAGCAGTTGCTTACAACAGAGCAGACTACACCAGTATCAAATCGATATTGCAAGCCTTTTTGAAAGTTGGGTTTGGTAAAGATGTGATAACAATACCTAGTTCACATAGTGGAGAATATGCCAATGGTCGCTCTGCGGATATTATGGTAGAAGGAAAGATAGTAGGTAGAATAGGCGAAATTAGTGAATTCGTAAAGCAAAGTCATAGGATACGTGTGCCTGTGGCAGCCTACGAAATAGATCTTTCTTCGTTTCTAATTTCATTTCGAGGATCAATTTGAGAAGGAATGTTAACCCTGTGAGTAACGAATGTGATCTAGTGGTTATTTGAGCCGTCATCTAAGTCGATTTTCCTGCTAATTGTAATACTAGAAGGGGTGTACATAGTAATTAGCAGACGCCTAGCTTTATAAGCGCATTCAACCTTAGTGAAGTTTTGTACCGGCGTTTTTAGGTGAGTATGCGATCTGACATAATCAAAGACCGGTATCATGATACTTGTTACATTTTGGGCCTTTATCCTGAATACCTACCCGAATAGAAGCGTAAGTAACGCTGCATTTGAGGATACGCCAATGATTTAAGACATTGAAGTATTTCTTCCGCTAATTGGACTAAACCATCACTTAGACCGTATTATTCAAATATATACGTCTACATTCTCACTTGTTATCCCCGTTAGAGAGTACACTAGGAGGGAATACACATGAGTGTAACAGGCTACCAATGAATAGTTGTGGGTCAGAGGCGGGGGACATTACATCAATCCATTGAATTACTTGAAATCATCGATCACACTTTTAATTATAGACTTTGCTTCAGGGGATATATCATAATCATCTAATACCTTACTCGGTTCTGCAAGCAGGAGCCTTCTGAAATCTGGTTCGCTAGCTGCTTTGAGAAGTATGTCACCAACAATTCTTGCATCCCCCTTTCTACTTTCCAATCAGAATCAGGATGTATATACCATCTTAATTTGTAGTTTTCTACCTGCTGTATCTAACAAGAACATTATTATGCTGAAAAATTAATTTCGAATATGCATTGCAACTGATAGACCGGATTAAATGGTCAAAAAATGGCACTAGCAGAATCCAACCGCCGGAAAAGACGCTTTTCAAAGTGGAACCAATCACAAAACAGATGGGGGTGACGCGTGTTGGAAACATTACTCATCTGGATAGACTCGGAATACCCAATTATTCAGTTGTTCTCCCCGGTACTGAGGATTACATATGGGTTTACAGTGGTAAGGGTTTCACCATGAAGCAGGCAAGGACAAGCGGCCTTATGGAAGCCATAGAACGATACTCTTCACTGCCTAGCAGCTGTGAACGTCCGGTTATCAGAGGTTCATATTTTGAGCTGTCAAAAAAATATAATATCCTTAGTGCGGATGAAGTTTGCGAGCCCCTCTCTGTTCAATATAAGGATGATTTGATAATGGATTACATTCAGGGCTTTGATCTTGTCTCATACGAACAAATTTTGGTACCTGCCGCTCTGGTCTTGTTTAGATACACTCAAGACGGTATGGCTGTCAATCCGTTCTCTTTCTCTCATACGAATGGACTTGCGTCGGGAAATGTCATAGAAGAAGCAGTATGTCATGCTTTGTGCGAGGTTGTTGAGCGAGATGCGTCAAGTTTGGCAGACTTACGTTCGAGCGCTTTTCCATATCATCTAATAAAGCTCTTGACAAACAAGTTTAAGGAGAATGGGTACCCAATCAACGAAATTACTTCGGATGTTATGGTTGATGAACCAAACTTATTTCCTATGCTCGATCTAGAAGATACAATCATTCAACCGGCGAAGAATTTAGTGAGAAGGTTTAAGGCCGCAAATATATCCTTGATAGTCAAGGACATCACTAGTAATGTGGGAATACCCACATTCAATGCTGCAAGCGTTGAGTGGCTGACTCAAAATTATGGTTACTTAGCTGAAGGAACGGGTACACACCCAGATGCCAGGATTGCATTGGTAAGAGCAATTACCGAACTTGCACAGACTCGAGCGGCCAATATTCAAGGTTCTCGAGACGATCTTCGCAAAATTAATTACGTAGGTGAAAATTCAGAGGATAAGAGGTCGTGGCAATTCGTGAGTTCGGAACGAAAGATCTGTCTCTCGGAGGTAGATAGCTGTGACAATGAAAACATACTAGATGATATAAGGTTGATCCTCCGCCAGCTTAAAGCCGTAGGATTAAAGAAAGCCATTATTGTGGATTTAACCGTACCGTGGATAGGAGTTCCTGTAGTACGGGCCATCGTGCCAGGTATGGAAACATTCAAGTTTACAAAATCTGTAGTAGGTCAAAGGGCGAGGGATTATCTCAAGATATGAAAAACGCAATTGTTTTTGTTGGTCCTAGTTTAGATACTGAAAAGGCACGAAAAGTGTTAGAGGCCGACTACCGCCCTCCAGCGAAAAAAGGAGATTTAATCAGGTTGATTATGTCGTTGGACGACAGAGAGACTGTGGTAGGACTAATTGATGGATATTTCTTGCTTGATTATCCGCCCACACCTATAGAAGTGTATCAGTTGATGGTCAGACACAATACTATTGTAATCGGATCATCAAGCATCGGAGCCCTGCGGGCTGTTGAACTGGAAAAATTCGGTATGATTGGTATCGGAAAGGTATTCGAGCTGTTTAAGTACGGGAAACTAGATGCGGACGACGAAGTGGCTGTAACGTTTTCCCAAGACTTGTACCAACTCCAATCTGAAGCCATGGTGGATATTCGGTACAATCTATACCTATCATTGAGGAAAGGGATTATCGATGAGGAAACCAAATGTGCTATCACTAAGGTCGCTAAGAATATTTATTTTCCATTTCGAACATACCAAAATATTGTAGAAGAAACCATCAAGAGATTTCCAAAGCTGGATAATAAAGCAAGACGCTTCGAGGCTTATATAGTTGATAATAGGAAGAGTTTGAAAGAGAGAGATGCTTTGAAGCTAATTGAGTATATCAGAGATATGGGTTAGAAAAGTTCAGAAGACAGTATGAACATGGTTCAGTTGATTTTCTACAGATTAATACTCTTTGTTCGGGCCAGCTAGTTAACATTTGACAGTATTAATCTGATCAACCCGCAATTAGGAAATTTAAATATTGGACAAAAGAGAACTATACAAATTCCGCATGAAATGGTCTAGGTTTTAATTTGTATGAACGCTGCTATTTAATCAGAGAATACGTCTATATTCACAGCCCAAATATTAGTAGATATGTTACCCATTGAATCATTAGTGCCCTACGTACCCGTATTTATTATGTGCGCTATCCTACTCACATGGGCACGCTTGTTAGTGTATACCAGGAGGTCATTGAAATATTCGCCGAAACTTGAGGAGGTAAGAATGCTAGATCCTAACCTCACACCTCGTGTCAGCATTATTGTACCTGCCATGAACGAAGAAAAATACGTAGGTAGTTGCTTAGAAAGCCTACTTGCTCAGGATTATCATAACCTTGAGATAATATCTATAGATGATGGATCCACAGATGGTACCCTTCTAACTATGAAGAAAATAGCTTTAGCAGACCATAGACTTCGCGTGATCGAGGCTGGTCAGAGGCCGGCCGGTTGGGTCGGGAAAAACTGGCCCTGCTTTATTGGCTATAATGAATCAATGGGAGACATTCTCATCTTTACTGATGCAGATACTGTTCACTCTAAACAGACTGTTACCTTAGCAGTGAATCATATACTTCGCGATAACCTTTCCGCGATTACGGCTATTCCAAAGCTAATGTCAGATGATTTTCTAACTAGCATCACATTACCTCTCCTATCGGTCTTTTTACAGACCAGGTTTTCTCCTCTGAAGGTAAATGATTCCGCAAACAAGTTGGGGTATTTCTTTGGAAGTTTCTTTGCTATTCTTCGAGGCCAATATGAGTCTATTGGAACTCACAGGGAAGTGCGCACTGAAATAATTGAAGATGGCGCAATTGGCTCACTTGTAAAAAAAAGGGGGATCAAAATGAAAATGTATAGAGGGGAAAATTGCGTTAATGCTATGTGGGCGAGAGACAGACAAGGTTTATGGAATGGGTTATTGCGGCTCTTAATTCCTATGCATAGAGAACAAGGAAAAAAAACAGTTCTTATGGTGATTGCCATTGCATTCTTAATTCTATCCCCATTCATTGCTCTGCCAGCAGGAATATACTTTATTTATCAAGGTGGATTCAGCTTTTATACCATGTTACTTGCAGGCTCGGCATTTATTACGGTGTGCATTATTATTGCGATAACTGTCCTTATCTTATCTCAGTCACTTAAGAATAGAAAGCAGTTGGCTCTCGGTTCACCGATAGGGGCGACCGTTATAACGTTATCTTTTGTTATTTCCCTACTTAAGGTCCACAAACCTCAATCATTCACCTGGAAGGGAAGAACATACATGTAGAACTGAGTCAAGAATAGTGTTTATTAGTCAAGGTGTAACAGATAACGATGCATTGCTGCGATGTGATAACGATCTGGGGAGTGTAGGTAAAATAATGGAGGAGATAAAGTATTCTTCTTACCATATTAAACGTGAGCAGGCTCTCTCGTTATTCTACGATGCTAGGTTGGAACAATTAATTGAGTGTTCCTCATATCTACGCAATAAATTTAGGCCTTCAATTTTGACCTATTCTCGAAAAGTTTTTGTTAATCTAGTGAATCTTTGTCGAGATACATGCACTTACTGCACTTACAAAAAGGAGCCTGGAGATACGACGATTTCAATGCTCGATCCCGATAAAGTCTTAGCCATAGTAGAGGTAGCCAAGCGACTGAGATGTACTGAGGCATTAATTGTTACAGGGGAAAGACCAGAAATGCGTTACGAAGAGGTACGCAATTGGCTTCGAAAAAAGGGATTCTCGACCTTGTCTGAATATGTTAGTGAGATATGTGAGATGATTATCAAGAAAACAGGGTTGTTGCCTCACACTAATGCGGGAAGCCTCACTAAACAGGAGTTATACACTCTTAGGGAAACTAATGCTAGCATGGGACTGATGTTGGAATCTTCAAGTACTAGATTATCGGGTAAAGGAATGCCACATGAAAGGGCACCAAGCAAACATCCTAGAGTAAGAATAAAGTCTCTGGCTTCATGTGGTGAACTAAATATCCCGACTACGACTGGACTACTTGTAGGTATCGGCGAGACTCCGGAGGAAATCGTTGAATCACTGATTCTTATTAGATCATTACATGAATCTTTTGGGCATATACAAGAAGTGATAATGCAAAACTTTTCGCCTAAGGATGGAACAGCAATGTCTAATTATCCGGCCCCTACTAAGGATTATTTCATGCGAGCAGTAGCACTTGCCAGAATTTTGATGCCCACTATGAACATCCAAGTGCCTCCAAATCTCAATGAGAGGCTAGAGGATTATATTGACGTGGGTATTAATGATTGGGGGGGAATATCACCTGTTACCATCGATTATGTTAATCCGGAACACCCTTGGCCTCCGATAGACTATGTAAACCAAGTGACTTCGAGGAAGGGGTTACTGTTAAAGGCGCGATTGCCTGTGTATCCAGAGTTTTTGAAGAATGGTCGATCGTTTATCTCTCAAAGTGTTCGGCCTTCAATTGAGGCACTGGCAAACGACGAAGGTTTAGTGAAGGAGTCATACCTGATTTGAATATAGAAAGCATCCTCAAGACGGTTGACCCTCTTGTTTCAGAAGCTCTGAATTTAGCAATTGATGAAAAGGAAATAACTGTCGACCAGGCAGTGGAATTGTTCGATACAAGCGGTATCGAAATGAACCTATTGATTTCGGTCGGTGACGAATTGCGAAGAAGAGCATGTGGGAATGTTGTCACATATGTCATCAACAGAAACGTGAACTTCACTAATGTGTGCATTAAGAGGTGTGGCTTTTGCGCTTTTAGTCGTGATTTTAGACAAGAAGAAGGTTACTTTCTGCCGGTCGAGGAAGTTGTTCGACGAGCTGTAGAGGCCCATCGGTTGGGTGCCACCGAGATTTGTATACAGGCAGGTCTACCCCCAAATATGGATGGCTCTCTCTATCCGGATATCTGTAAGGCGATCAAGCATGAGATACCAGATATTCATATTCATGGGTTCTCTCCTGAAGAAGTATTGTACGGAGCCAGAATGAGCAACACTAGTGTTAAGGATTTCTTATCGTGGCTTAAAGAATCTGGTGTAGGGAGTCTCCCGGGAACATCCGCAGAAATCCTAGATCAAGAAGTTAGAGACCTAATATCTCCAGGTCGTATATCTGTTAATGATTGGATAGAAGTAATAAAGACGGCCCATGGTTTGAATATTCCAACTACCTCTACTATAATGTATGGGCATATAGAGTCCAATCTCCAAAAGGCCAAACACATCGATATATTACGTAAGATCCAGAAGGAAACTCATGGTATTACAGAGTTTGTTCCTCTCAGCTTCGTGTACCAAGAAGCACCTATGCATAGCCGTAGTACTTTAAAAAACATGCGAGAAGCAGGAGCTGGAGCAACAGATATCGTAAAAATGTACTCTGTGTCTAGGTTGATGCTTCATAACTATGTGAAGAATATTCAGGTTTCTTGGGTGAAAGAGGGTTCAAAAATGTCTCAATTTCTTTTATGTGCTGGCGCAAACGATTTTGGTGGTACACTGATCAATGAAAGCATATCCACAGCCGCCGGTTCAACTCATGGTCAAATCATGAGACCTTGGGAAATAAGAACCCAAGTTAAGGGTTTGGGAAGGATTCCTGCTCAGCGCACTACTTTATATGAGATATTGCAACTGTACTCTGGAGCCGAAGAGGAAGGTCAGACAGGACTTGATCAAGTAAACCCCAATGATTTTGGGTCATATGGAGAGCTTATCAAGCTTGACAAGTACAGGTATAGACGTTCTTCGCGGCATAATTAGGTGTGACTAGGTTTTTTCCATAATCAGCATAGTAAGGGTGGATTTAACTCCATTCATACGTCTGATTTTCAAGCTAATGAAGTCCTTTAGTCCTTCCATTGAATCCGCTTCTACCTTTAACATGATATCATATACTCCATAGATCGCATAGGCTTCACTAACCCCTGGTAGCCTTTTCATTTCTTCGGCCAACGGACCTTCATATCCTAATTCAGCATTCAGCAATACAAAAGCTCTTGGCATTATCCAATCGTTGTGTGTGATTATACTTTAACCTAACTGTTGATCTGGCTCGACCTTCAATTCCAATTTACTTAGGATCGACCCAGAGCTTCTGAATTTGCTTAGGCCTCGGTTAAGATCGGTAACGTTTAAGAGTGATATAGAAACCTTTAGGAAAGCAGATGGAGACGCAATTCAAGTTGGGCCGCTTGAAATGGCAGACATTGCAGCATAATGGAATTGCATTTCCTCCAGAATACAAACCCAGAAGCATCAGTATTAGTATTTTCGGAGAAGAATACTCATTAAATACTAACCAAGAAGAATTGATTTATGCCTGGGCCAAAAAGAAGGATACACATTATGTCAGGGACGACGTGTTCGAATCAAATTTCCTGATTGATCTTAGAAGCGTCCTCCCTCCTAGGTTTGGGTCGGTCAAGAAAATCTCTGAATTGGATCTGGCGAATGCCTATCGTCTTGTAGATGAAGAAAACAGGCTCAAGGAAGTAGAGAAAGAGCGGATTAGAAATCTACCCAGAGATGAGAAAAGGCTTATTTCTCAATCCAAGAAAAATGAACGGGAACGGCTTCGATCGGTTTATGGTTTGGCAACCGTTGATGGTGTAGCGGTAGAAATAGCGAATTGGTTGGTGGAACCACCAGGCCTATTCATGGGAAGAGGCCAACATCCATTACGAGGACGCTGGAAACCCAGAGTACTACCGCAAGATGTGATTCTGAATCTGGGAGAAAACGCTGAAGTACCCGAAGGAAACTGGAAGGCAATTGTTAATGATCATACGTCAACCTGGCTTGCAACTTGGATAGAAAATTTGACGGGCAAAAGAAAGTATATGTGGCTTCATGATTCATCTACACTGCGTCAGAACAGCGACAAAGAAAAGTACGACAGGGCTAACATACTTGGGAAGCAAATTAACAAAGTTCATGAAAAAATAGTGAGCAAAATGATTAATTCAAAAGATTTGAAGCATAAGAAAATATCAACCGTCTGTTACTTGATTAGCAAGCTCGCGATGAGAGTGGGAGATGAAAAGGATTCTGATGAAGCAGATACTGTAGGCGCGTCAACATTAAGGGTAGAGCATATCCGATTTCCAGTTCATCAAGGAATTAAGAGTATTGAGTTCAATTTTCTCGGAAAAGATAGTGTGCCTTGGCAAAAAAGTTTGGAAATAAGTTCTCGAGAGGCAGAAGCACTATATATAAACATGGAATTGTTTATGAAGGGTAAGAAACCTAACGAACAGATCTTCGATGGTATAACTTCAGCAAAGGTGAACTCATTTCTTAGAACCATCGATAAAAAGAATGTTCCCGGTCTGACTGCAAAGGTTTTCCGAACTTATATTGCTACCCAAATTGTAAAAGAGGCGCTAGCTCGTCCTCCAATATCAGTAAATAAAAGGTCATCTGAGATGGAGAAAATATATGTGGCCAAGTCCGCAAATCTTGTCGCGGCAGTTACGTGTAACCATAAGAAAGGAATTGATGTAAACAACCCTGCTAGCAAACAGGCCCTTGAAAGGTTTCAAAATTCTCTGGAAAAAAAGCAAGAGGCTATTAGAAAAATTGAGAACGATCTCGCCTCTCATAACTGGAAAACAGATTTACAGAAGAAGAGAATGATGGACAGATTGGAAAAAATCCAAATAACGCTGCGACTGCAAAAAGAAACTCGTGATTATAACCTTGGAACGTCACTTCGAAACTATATAGACCCTAGAGTCTTGAAATCATGGATGAGCCATGTAGAACTTGATTGGAAAAGGGTATTTACCTCAACTTTACAACGTAAGTTTAGATGGGTTGAGGCATATTCTAATGTCGAGCTGCAACAATTTCTTCCTGGAGCTGAGGAATCGGGCTACCAGGAGTCTGAGACCGTAATTCAAGAAGAGAGTTTGGCTAAAAGCTAAACAGTCCACAGCATGTCATTTCATCCAAGTGGGTGATGTTGCCAAACTCAAATATCTCAGAAGATAATAAAATCATGAAGAGAATCCTGGTTATGAACTGTAACTTGCAAATTGCAGATATTTGAGCCTACTCACACATTGATAAAATCTTTCACCAAGTATAAATATTTGATCTCTTATTATAGAACATGAATGAATCTTCAGCAGAACCCACGAGCATGTCATTTTTGCTAATGTCACCTGTTAGAAAACTCGCTGATTCAAATGTTGCAATGGCTAACTGCGATGATTCTGCTGATATGGCCATAAGATTAATGAAGGAGAGACAAACAAAGTGTGTTCTACTTTCAAGAGGGGGGGAAGCAGTAGGAATTATAACTAAAACAGATATTCTGTTCAAAGTATTGTCTCAAGGCAAGAACCCATCAAAAGTGAGGCTTGAAGAAATCATGAATACTCCTATAATAGCGGTGGACCCTGCTGCCACCGTGCAGGAGGCCTTATCTATAATGGATAAACACGCCATTCGTCAGATTGTTGTTAGCTCAAATTCATCTGTTCTTGGGATCATTTCGAGGGACGATCTCTTTGAAAGGGAACAACTCACAACAACCGCAGCTGAAGACTCGGCCTTACAGGGTACCCCAGTATGTTTCATACACCCAGAGGCCATTTTATTTAGTAAGGATAACGAGACCTAGATAGGTAGATCTACCTGTTATATGCTATCCCTCAGCTAGGCTGACATAGCCTGTCTCCAATTAAATTTTCTCTATCTTATATCGAAGGAGCGTTCAGAATGGATCCAAGTATTTCCGATTTCTAGGTTATTTTTTAAATGCTTGACCTATAGTCTTTTGGAAGAAGGGATAGTGCCCACTAGCATGCGGAGATATCTTTATTAGAGCAGGCCATCAATTGCTGAACGCAACGCTGAGCTTGCCGGGGTAGCTCAGCTTGGTCAGAGCGTTCGACTCATAATCGAAAGGTCGCGGGCTCAAGTCCCGCCTCCGGCATTCCCTTAAATTTTCGAACTTTTCCATTGCTTGATTTTCATCTAATCCAATATTCTTGCATCTATGCGATTGATGGGCTACTCATTATGGTACTGAAGAAAATAAAATAAATGGTGATGTTCAGGGTGATATCCTATTATGAGAGTCATAATATTTCGGCCTCGCCTCGAAATTTTTTAATGGTTTGGGCATGAATATGGTGGTCCTAATTTACCTGCACAATGAGTATTGTTTTATAAAATTACTTTGGTTATGGTAAATTAACGTAGTTAACAGACGTTGGGAGATTTAACAATGAACGTGCTTGATCAATAATTTGTCAGTAAACCTAGCGAAGCTAATGACCAACCCAGACTATCCCTATAATACCTAAATAAGTTTCTTCAGGTCTAAGCACAGCTCCTTAGTTGGGGTCAGTCTGTTGCTTGAAAACTTTTAATCAAACCCAGATCCAAAAAAAGCGTGTGTCTAATCACTGACATGAACAGCCTGCAGAATAATAGTGATTTAGTTCCTAGCGCTCATTTTATAAGGGTATAATTATGACAACAAATCCTGATTTTTATCGGACGCTCCAGGTTTCTAAGACATTTAAGGTCAGCAGCGGCCTAGACGTATCTAGCATTGTGGCTCAATTGGTAGATTTTATTGAAAAAAAAAGTTCCATAGACGGCTTTAGTGTAAGGATACTTCTGCCGAGGGGGGATGAGGATGACTCACTCGCAAGGAAATGGGGAGCATCTCTCCGGTCTGGATTACTTTTGGCCTTGAAAAAAAGAGAAATAAGACCAAATTTAAGAGAGGTGAGGTACGTTCATGATGAATACTACTATGGATGGGTTTTGATAGAGCCCAATCCGGTCAATGGTTTGTGAATCTAAGATAATTATCGTAATGTGACTAAAGTGTGACATGTTAGATAGGGAAGGTACGATGTACAAGGGGCCTTCGGAGGGATTTGAACCCTCCTCAAGCGGTGTCTGTCTCAAAGCATTTATCGTATTTAGTCCACAGCCGCCTATACTGACCAGGCTATACTACGAAGGCCACTTTATATCAAGTGCAATTATGGTGCTATATATAATTTCTAGATAGAAATATCCGATAACATC
This sequence comes from Nitrososphaeraceae archaeon, assembly GCA_050748485.1. Classification (GTDB taxonomy): domain Archaea; phylum Thermoproteota; class Nitrososphaeria; order Nitrososphaerales; family Nitrososphaeraceae; genus TH5896. The sequence goes on from JBOGPP010000193.1 coordinate 16,169, forward strand.
ATTCGATTGTTCCTTAGCTTCGGCTCCGGCAGCCAAAATCCGAAAACATGTTATCCAGAGGCAGGCTGAATGATTTATGCGCTAACGGTTATTTCCGTAAATATTGAAAAATTAAATAAAATCACTCACAGTCCCGATTTGTCATGGCAAACTAATAAGTGATAAGAAATATGCTTCAGAGTTGATATTCGGGATCTGTGTCTTCGACTTAAAGACTTAAATCTCGAAACAACGTCTTGATCGCACCTAGCATGAGCTGCTCAGGAGAGTACACTTCCCACAATTCAAATAATAATCTAATCCAGATCGACTCAAATGCGAGATCTAAACTACTAAACGCAAAGTATGGAGTATATAACCATTCAGCTGTAGAGCTTTGTCACTGGACCAAGAAATCTTTTGCACACGAAGGAGATTGTTACAAACATAAATTTTACGGCATCTCGACCCATCGGTGCATGGAAATGACTCCAACAGCACTAAATTGCGAAAATCGTTGTGTCTATTGCTGGAGACCTACTGAATTCTATGATACTCTCATGATGCCTGAAAACTTAGTGGACGAGCCAGATGCTATCGTAGAAAATCTTCTCCAAGAAAGAAGAAGGCTTATGACTGGGTTCTATGGTCATAAGAAGTACGATAAGGGCAAGCTTGATGAATCCTTATTTCCCCAACACTATGCAATCTCGCTCTCAGGTGAGCCCACCATGTACCCAAAATTACCCGCACTAATCAGATATCTAAAGAAATTACCAACTACTAAATCGATATTTTTAGTTACTAATGGACAAGAACCTCAAATGTTAGATCGATTAGCAGAAGAAAAATCCCTTCCAACCCAATTATACTTGTCTACGAACGCGACGAACAGGCTTAGCTTTGCTAAGATAAATAGACCAAGGCATCCAGACGCATGGGAAAGATGGCTAAAGAGTTTGCAGTTTCTTTCTAGGTGTGAAACAAGAACTGTAATTAGAATTACTCTCGTTAGAAGCCATAATTTCAATTATGAAACAATAGTTCAGTTTTGTGGTCTAATACCTAGAGCGAACCCCCATTTTATCGAAATAAAATCATACATGCATGTAGGCATGTCAACTCAGCGATTAGAGAGACAAAATATGCTTGAAATGGAAGAGGTTAGGGAATTCTCGGAACAACTTTGCGAAAAACTTCCAGGATTCAACGTGATGGATGAAAGTGAGATTTCTAAAATAGTCGTTTTGCAGAACAAGAACAGGCATACTGATAGGTTCATCTCGTCGTACTTACATCAAGGATGTACTGCATGAGATTACGAGAGACCCAAGATTAAATTAACAGAATGGCTCCTCTTTACTCATGCGTGATCATAAAGAATAATCATCTCCAATTGGACAGCGACACGAAATAGTCAAGTTATTTTTGTTCTCTGCCTAATTCCGATTACATCTAATTTTTTTATACGCCCCCCTAAATTGCTAGTGAGGTCCGCTAATTGAAAGACTGCAAAACTATGGCACTTATAACAATGAGCTTATTCCTTTTAGCCGTTTTTTGTAGCACAGGGGATTCCTATTCACAGCTCTACAATCCCCATGGGGTAAAGATTTTGTCTCCCACCAAGGAACAAGAGTTGCCCGTAAATATCCAAAATTTCACAGTTGAAGGAGTTTCTACGGACAATTCTACAAACAACTGCGATGTGTCGCTTCTTCTTAACGGGGTTACCCCTTATGTCAAAGCTTCTGCAAGGGGACAAAATGGAACAGATGATTTCTCAGCTTGGGATCGGCTATTCAACTCCAATTTGCACTTGAATGTTGGTGAAAACAAGTTAACTGCCAGGCTGCTTTGTTCAGACGACAATAGTAATCAAATAAGTAAGTATCACTCTGTAAACTTTACAGGCATAAATGAAACGAGTTCATTTCCGATAACCAAAGTATTGAATTCACCTTCTACTAGGGAAGATATCTCTCCAACCAACATCAGTGAAAACGTCGGAAGTAAATCTACCTCACCAGATCTTGACAATCAACCTGAGGTAGTAAAAAAAGATGAAGTCGTTAGGAGTTTAACGTCAGGTCCGGTGATAATCCCTCCCCGTGAGAGCCAAGCGTCCTCCTCGTCTGATCCTTCTCCCGTTGATGATTTCGTAATAATACCTAATGCAACCAATTCAAGTTCTGCTTTGGACAACGTAACTTCACGCTCCGTAATAATCCCTCCTCACGAGAACATATCTTTATCTGGCTCGCTTGCGCCCGTCGATAATCAGTCTAACGGACTACCCGATCCTCCTTCGGGGAAAGTTGTCCAACAACAAGAATCCAAGATTGAAGGGGACGACGATATTCCTCTGATATTTCCTACTCCGTCTCCTAGAGTTACATCTGATGGAACTAGAGATAAATCTGTCCTTGATACGCCAGTCCAAGATTTATCTCCTGTAGTTAAAGTTGAAAAAAATAACACTGAAGTTGAAGAAGGTTCGTTAGTTATACTCAACGCAACTCAAAGTTATTCCCACGACGGGGCAATCGCATCAAATGTTTGGAGACAACTGACGAGTCATCCAATTGAGTTCCTTGAGGGTCTCAATATGCCGATTCTGATGTTTAAGGCCCCTAATGTGTCGGAAGATACCCCTCTTGAATTTGAAATTTCGGTTTCAGACACGCATGGTAAGAGCAATAATGGAATGGTTCATGTCTTGGTCAGTGACGTCGTCGACACTGATTCAAAAGCTAATTCTCCACCAAATTCACAGAATCAGACAATTTCGGAACCGCCTATTGGAAGTTTCGCTACGAATATAAAGATACCTGACCAATCTAATTCTAATGTCTTAGTGTCCCCTAGGACACTTGACGCCATTTCTACGCAGTCTAAGAACCAATCACAAAAAACAGATGCTACCAGCTCATCCGAGAACGGATCTGTGAATGACACTTCTATAAACGCCATGGCCGGAGTTGATCAGATTGTGAACGAAGGTATGGAGGTTATTCTCAAAGGTGATTCTACCTCCATAAATACTAGTCAAGGGGTGTCATACGAATGGAGACAGGTCGGTGGAGATGTGAAAGTAACCTTAGGACAACAGAATTCACAACAAATTAACTTTCATGCACCGGAGGTAAATAAGGATTCCAAGTTAACTTTCAAGTTTATTGCGTCAACCGATAGTGGCCAAGTCTCGTCTGACGAGGTGAATATTGTCATAAATGATATTCCCGAAAATCTTGAGAACAATGAATCGAATGACTCTCAAAATAACGACAACAGTGACAATGATGACGACGACGATGATAGCTAGTCCTATTCTGGGAATACTTCTAGCATTACTAGGAAACCACCCATAAAGCGGTTCATATTCCAGATCTCGGGTGGTCATCGGGCTTTCTCAAAATCAACAATTTCCAGACTTAAGGCGTTTCGTTATGTACCATTTTGAAAATTTCTCTATAGACTTGCGACGATGAGAGTAGAATGACTTTCTATTTGATCGGCTCAGGTCCGCATAAGTCTTATTGGTGTTTTTAGGAAGAAAAATGGGATCAAAGCCCCACCCACCCTCAGCAGCTACTTTGCTTACGATCCCTTGAGTCTTGCCAGAAAACATCTTGAGGGTATGACCGTCGTTATATGCAATCACTGAAAGGAAATATGCTCTTCGATTTACTTTATCAAGCATTAATTTCAATATTCCTTGATTTCCCAGGGTTTTGTAAACGAATGAGGAATATTGTCCTGGGAAACCATTTAATGAACTTATATAGAATCCATCATCTTCAATAACAACTGGCCTTAGGAGATGTTTAAATGCGTATGTGGCTTTGGCCTCTGCTATTCGATGCACAGATTCGGATTGAATTTCCTGGATGGACATCTTGATGGGTTGAGAATCAATTCCATATTGTTGCAGTATAGGCCCAATCTCTCGAAACTTGTTGGGATTCGAACTTACAAAATAGAGATCCTTATTTTTCAACTGCACCATATTGAAATCCTATATAAGGATCAATTGATAGTCATTATTATTCCAATGCCAGCATTCAAATGCCATGTTAAGAAGGCACTAATAAGAATCAGCAATACGTGAATATCTTCCCCTGGATTCTATTTCGTCGACCTTCCGCAATACCTTTCGCCCTCTCTCATAGGGACTAAATGACGAATACGCTTTAACGAAATTAGAGAAGGCTTGTTCGAAAAGTTCATGGTGCACGCTGTTTAGAACCTCCTTGAGCATCCGGACATCCGATGCCATATCTTCTAATCTTTGAGAGTAAAAAGAAAGACCAAAGTCTATTATGGCGAGTCTCGTATTATTTTGTCGTGAGAGTCTTTCTAGAATAAAATTAGAAGTAGTTACATCTCCGTGTATTATGTTCTTGAAATGGAGTTTTGCTATACATTCTCCCAATTTCAATGCCAGATCAGCTGAAAGGACAGCCTTCAAATTTACACCTTCAATGTACTCCATGATTATTTCATTACGCTGTGAATCCAAGAAATATAGGTAAGGAGACCTTATCCCAGCCTCTTTTGCCTTCGAGAGCATCTCTGCCTCATGAATTGTTCTTCTATATCTTAACTCCCTGTCGAGGATAGGATGGCGATAAGATCTCTTTGTTCTCAGTTTTGATATTGCTTGCTTGTCATACCAATCAATTAGGAAAAGATCTGCCTCAGATCCTTTCTTGATCAAGATTGGAAGTCTATCCGACAATGGTAATATAGATCGGAGCAACATCATAAAAGTGTGAGTGAGGCTCAACCTAGACCAGGAGAGAGGCTAATCATGCAGGAAGACTGTGCAGAGGACAAATTGAAGAATGGAATATTGACATTGACTAATCAACGACTCATCTTCGAAAAGACAGAAGGCAGAATGACGACCTTAAGCAAGAAGACAGAGGAAGTACTGCTTGACATTCCACTGGAGAAGATTTCAGCATCAAAGTCTGAGGGCTTTATTATAGCAAAGGTCGTAGTGGAATTAGGTGATCGGTCTTACAAGTTCGGCGTCTTAAATACAGGCCATTGGGCTAAGCAAATAATGACCCAAGTTAACAAATCCAAACCTATTTGAATTGGTATTGACTATCTCCAAGATACGTTCACAGAGTCAAGCCTCCAAGATTGATCAATAAACCCATTTTCCGGGGCAATGCTTACTTTCGAATGTGCATAATCAATAAGACTTGTTAATGCAATTTGGACACCGTTGTCTCCCGCATAGCGGGTTGGACAGATATGTAGCTTGCTCCCGTGTCTTGAGCAGACATGACTTAACATATCTGCCAGACGTCTGTTAGCAGCTACTCCTCCAACCACTACTACCTCTTCTTTGTTCGTGAATGCAATAGCTCTCTCTGTAGCTTCAGCCAATATTGCAAAAGCGGTTTCTTGCAAAGAGTAACACGTATTGCTGATATCAGATTTTTCATGTTTAGGACGTTTTATAGCGGATGTAAGCAAACCACTGAATGAGACATCATTTCCTTTGATCGTGTAGGGTATCCACGAATACTCTCTTTTTGATTCATTTGCTAATTTTTCAATTGTTGTCCCACACGGAGATGAAAATCCTAACGACCTGCCAAATTGATCAAACAGCTGACCTATCGTAATGTCCAAGGTTTCTCCGAATATCCGCCATCTCTTATTGAAATATAAGAGAATCATCGTGTGCCCGCCTGAAACAAGTATCACCAAAGGATTCTTTGCACCGGTCAATTGAGCACCTAGTTCAATATGCGCTAGGGCATGATTGACAGGCACCAATGGTTTTCTATAGTAAGTGGACAGGAGGCGAGCTAAAACAGCTCCTATCCTTAAACATGGTCCCAGTCCAGGACCTGCTGAATAACCTATGATATCTATACTTTCCATCTTTACGGATGAAAGCGTTATAGCTTGTTTCAATATCCTGTGGCATTGACTCGCGTGATGTCTGGACGCCTCTCTTGGGTGTATCCCAGAACCTTCAGGAGGCTTATAGGATGACCTTACATCTGACAAAATCGTAAAAGTTCCATTCCTCTTTTCTTTCATCTCTGCAACGGCACACCCGAAGGTGTGAGCTGTACTTTCTATCCCTAAAGCCAACAAGGGCGTCTTTAACTCCTATCTTCTACTTGTCGTCGAGACTATTTTGATTACGTCTCTGTCATGTAACTTGTACTCTGCTCCCACTCTCTGTTTAGATCTCGCGTCGATAGCGTAAAGGAAACCTTTACCTAATTGTTCATGCACTCTTTCGGCCAGATCTTTCGCAGTAGAGTCTTTTGGTAACAGATAAGCATCAGGAAGGACATTTCCCTTTTTGTCAATTAATCTGTTTTCGTCTTCAACAGGATAGACAACGATCATCCCCAGCAGTCCGAAGCATACCCTATTTAAAATCTGCTGAACACCTGTTGAACCATACTTAGTGAGAACAGCCTGAACCTTCTCCAAGGCTTTCTTTTGATTCTCTCGAAGCAATACTTTTGGATTAATATCAAACGAACTGTCTCCGGGACGGTACCTTAGCAACCCATTTTTTGATCCAAGTTTTAGCATTACTTCTGCCTCTGAGATGCAGGGGATTACCTCAGTGTCAAGACTCTTAAGTTTTTGTAAGTTTGATTCAGCAGGCCCGAAATCTGCCTTGTTAGCAGCAACTATCATTGGTTTTGCCATTTTCCTTAATGTTCGACAGAACATCAACAAATCAGGAGCAGACCAGGAAGATAACTTCTTTCCGTCAAGTCCGGCTTCGATTAAAGAAGTAATTATCTGACTCTCTTTTATTGACAGGCCAGAAAGCTGTCTCGACAACACCTTTGATATCTTTTCTGGGGTACCCTGCAAATCTCGTGAAGCCTTTTCTAAATTCTTTTTCAAATTTGTAACCAACCATAGATCGAATTCTTCTAAAACGAAATCTGCATCCTGTATTGGATCCCCTGTCCCTGGGTTAACTGCGCGACCTTCTAAATCAGTACTTCCAGCAACATCCACAACATGCACTAGAGCATCTGCCTCCCTTGCGCTATCCAGAAATTGGTTTCCTAGCCCCCTACCACTGTGAGCACCTGGGACGAGCCCTGCTACATCCAGAATTCTGATAGGGATATATCTGTTACCGTCTACACATTTCGAATGTAATGGATTATCCTTTACGTGGAACTCTGTGCATACGCAAGGTGTCCTTATATGTCCTATACCAATATTCGGTTCTATTGTTGTAAATGGAAAGTTAGCGGTTTGAACTCCAAGACTTGTAGCAGCATTAAAGAACGTTGACTTGCCTACGTTTGATTTTCCTATTATCCCGATTAACAATTATGTGCTGATGTTAAGGTATTATTATATATAGGCATACTTCGTGTAATAGGGAAACCAAACAACCTAAGCCTTGAGCTAATGGATATAGCTTTGGCACTAACCTTAAATACCTACTACGATTTTATGTAGCATTTTAGGAGAGAATCTGGTTTGGCCGGAATCGTCGCAGTATCAGACGCTGAAATTAAAAGAGCAAGAAATGTTGCCTACATTCTGGCCCACTGTATGCGAATGCTCCAGCACCGAGGCAAGGCGTACTGGAAGATAATGGTCGGCAAACACAGTGTTGAAGGTGATGGCCCTTTGCCTTGCGAAAAAAGGATTGTCAAAATTGTAAGCAATGGGAAACTCACCGGATTTGATGGAATTGGATTTCTCTCTAAGCGGAGGCCAGAATCACGTGGCTTTAAACACAGTCAAATTGCCTTGGATGGATTCTTAGTGGATACCGAGAAGCTATATCTACACCCTATGATAGGTGGGGCAAGAGATAGTGATCCGTTATATCAAATCTATTGCATTTTCAAGATACTTCTAACCCGAAATCGTGATCCTTTGAAGGCTACCGACTTTTTGGATCGCCATTTGAGAGGAAGTATGCTTGTGAGGATAGATGGTAACATTTACGCATATAGAAATAGCACGGGCTTCAAGCCTCTTGTATTAGGAAGTAACAAAGATGAGACCCTACAGGTGATTGCGTCAGAAAATTCCCTGCGGATTTCGTTGGTCGATCTCACATTCAGAGATGTAGCTCCTGGGGAACTATTGAAGCTGGACAGAAGATCTGGGCCCATCACATTGTCAACGCAACAGTCACCAAATATGGTAGTCGATCCCTTCGAATTTATTAGGGAATCAAATGTGGCGTCGATCGTAAACGGCAAGAGTATTTATGAAATAAGGAAAAATATTGGCAGAGAGCAGTCCAAATTTCTTTCTAGCAGGTTCCAGATCGAATCTGCATTTGCTGAACCCGACTACACAAGACCGATGGGCTTGGGGTTTAGTTTGGAATACCAAAAAAATCATAAAATGTTTGAAATAGGTGAGGGTGTCATAAAGGATCGATATGATGATTCGGATCACATGATCGACTTTTCAGAGGAGGTAAGCAAGTACAAGCTACTCACTACAGGTAAATCATTGAAATTCATTGTGGAGAATTTGGTCTCCAATAAGAGTATAGGAACAATCCAGGGTACCATTCAGACTGGGGGAACCGTCAAAGAAACAATCCATTACCTGCGGAAATCGGGAGCAAGGGAGATCATCGTCGTTGTTAGTTACCCACCGACTATTGATGGTAGACAGGTCGGACTCTACACACAAAACCGGGATCTCGTCGCAAACAAATATGTTGGAAAAGTATCATCAATCGATGAAATCAATATCATGATGAGCCATGAAATAGGTGCGAGTGAGGTCTACTACAATTCTCCCACTTCACTAGCCAGGGGGATAGGCATAGCGGAAGGAAACCTTTGGTTTCCAGAATGGATAAGGTTCTTGGAGTATCAGTGATTATCCTGGACATCAAGACAGATGTTGAAAGGTCCAGAATATCAAATGCGCCACTACGCAAGGTGGTGTTGTTAGATGGAGGTTCATTATCAGTAGATAATGTGTCCATCGAAAGAATTGAACTCAGACTTTACAGGGAGAGATTTGACAAGAGTAAGGGATTTTATTCACTCATAACGGTGTACCTAAAATCAAGCAAAGGCGAAATTGAACTCAAGTTTGATGAAGGGTTCAAAGGAAGTGATCCCCTGCAAGAGATTTCCATAATTCTAATGAGGCACATCGGTCTCGAGTCTATTATAAATCGAACTCTTATCGCCCTCCATGAGACATAGGGATTGAAGCTATTTTTCTCCGGAATTTAACTGCAGCAATACTAGGAATTGCCTTACATCCCTTACATCCAAGAAATATCAATCAATATTTCTCTATAAAATCCTCACGAACGGATTTTGCATAATTGCGAATATCTTTAACATTGTCTACTACTCCCGCAATATTCGAATTTCCGTCTGTATTACCACCAATGGTACGCAAGAGATGCTTTATCTCTAGAACCATCGAACTAATTTCTGAAATCAAATTTTTCGATTCAGTGACCAAATCCTTGGTACTCCCTTCGTTATTAAGGCTATCTAACGCAAGCCTACAGGTCTTTATAGTGCTAGATATTTCATCCATTATGCCGGAGTTCTGGGTGTCAGAACGTAAGCTATCTATTTTTGTAGAAATCCTTTCAATCGCCTCTAATGTAAGCCTGAAATTCTCAATGTTTTTGACCATGGAAGGATCTTTGAAGGATGCGACTATCTCCTTTACGGTGGCTGCGATGTCCTTCACTCTATTCAGAGATTCATGCACTTCGGGATTTTTGAGATCTCGAATTATCTGTATCGCATTCGAAGAAGTCTCTCGAATGTCATTTAGTTTCCCGCCCATAATTGTAATACATTGACTTAGTTAATAAAACTAAAGCAAATTCAAATAACTATGGCGAAATGAAAATGGGAAGAGATGTCAAGTTGTACCTGGATATCGCCAAGCAGTGAATCTTCAAGATCGCACGTGAGTGAATACTATGTTTCTCAGCTACTAGATTAACTCTCGAACTGGTGCACCAGCAAAGCTTCCTTGCGCTGCTTGCAAGATTTAAGACATCAACGACCAAGCGTTTATACCAGTAACTTGATATCAAACCTTTGTTAATTAGAATCAGCAGAAGAAAACATTTGCATTAATCTAAAAAAAAACAATACCATAATACTCAGTCGCGCCTCTTTTATTCTAGAAGATGGCGTGATCCAATTGATGAAGCATAGGAATAGGCTAGAAATTATTGCGCTCATTCTCCAGAACTCGTCAGATGAAACTGGTGCATCTCAAAAAAAGATCATGTACCGGTCTTTTTTGTCGTATCACCATCTTAAAGATTATTTAACCCTTTTATTGGTAAATGGCCTGATTGAGTTTCTGGACAATCAAAGAAAATATAAGATTACAGATAAGGGTAAGAAATTTTTACAAATATATAATGGCTTAAACGAAGTCGTAGAAATAACAAATACGATAACTTCGAGATAAAGACCGACGCTACCTCTGTGTTACACCAATAACTTTGATAGGCAACTATACTTTGTCAATCTTTCCCATCAGATTTGAACGTGAAAACACTTTTTCTATGTCATCCGCATTCATTAAACCTTCTTCTATTACTATGTCCTTGACATTCCTGTTAGTTTCCAAAGCTTTTTTGTAAATTTCGGAAGCCTTCACATAGCCTATGTAAGGGTTAAGAACTGTCACAAGTACAGGGCTCCTATAGACATATCCAGAAAGCTTATCTACATTTGCTTGAATCCCGTTCAGGAAATTAGCTGTGAATACTGGTAGAAAGTTCCTAAGCATATCCATAGATTCTAGAATCCATTTTAGCATCCCTGGAAGCATTACATTCAACTCAAATTGACCCGCTTGTGATGCCATCGCTACGGCTACATCATTTCCAATAACATTAAAGCAAATCATGTTGAGACATTCTGCCAAAGATGGGTTAATTTTGCCTGGCATTATTGAAGAACCTGCATGCACTGCTGGAATTACTATTTCCGCGAGGCCGGCAGTAGGTCCTGACGCCATGAGCCTGAGATCATTCGCTAGCTTGATCAGTTCTACCGCGAGGTTTCTGATCGAGGAGGAATAACATGTTACGTCAAATCGACTCTGGAGTGCAAAGTAAAGATTTTCAGATGATTTGATATTGAACTGAGATATGTCTCTAAGATGGCGGATTGATGCTTCACGGTAACCAGGCGGTGAATTTGCACCACTCCCCACAGCGGTACCTCCCAAGGCAACAGCGTACAGGTTTTCTGTTGCTTGCACTATCTTCCGTCTTGCAATTTCAATTGAATAATGATACCCGCTAAATTCATCCCCAAGCGTGATAGGCAGTGCATCCATCAGATGCGTTCTCCCGATCTTCATCGCATCCCTGAATTCTACACTCTTGTCCTTTAAAGATTTGATTAAGCTTTCGATCGCCTGCAGAAAATTTTTCAGACCCAGTAGTATAGCCAGATGCATAGCTGTGGGGAAAGTGTCGTTACTTGACTGAGACATATTCACCTGATCATTGGGATTAATTATCTCGTAGTTCCCCTTTCCCTCACCAATCATTACTAACGCTATATTCGCAATCACCTCATTGATATTCATGTTAAAGGCTGTCCCGGCACCTGAATTAATTGGCTCAATGATTATCTGATCTAAGAACTCCCCTGAAAGCAATCTATCGCAAGCCTTTTCTATTGCTTTAGAAATTTGTATTGGAAGAGTTCCTAGTTCACAATTGGAGAGGGCCGCACACTTCTTGATCATTGCATATGCTCTAATTAGATCTGGATGTGATCTTTGCCCAGTAATACTATATTGATTGCTAGCTCTTACGGTAAACGGGCCATAGTAGGCATCATAAGGGACCTTAATCTCTCCTAAAGAGTCCTTGTCAATTCGAAAGGTAGACATGGATTCTACTGACTAGGATGGTGTCATGTTAATAAATCCATCGAAGCTGCCTGTTGGCCCTGCGGTAAAACGGCATTGCATGGCCTGGTTTTTCCTGCGAAATGACGAAACATTTGCTGTTTGTGCTCTGATTTCCTTGAATTTCAAACAATTATCAGTTACAAAATTTCAATCTGCAGTATGTGAATTAGTTTCCCTTGTCTTTTGCCACTGTTAGTAGTCTATCTTAGAGGTGGCATGTCAATATCAAGAGTAGTACAACTAACTCCAATTCGCATCCTAATCGTAATTTAAGTGGCAATATGGAACGGTATCAGCTTTATTGCTTCTGCTTAACAACTACAATGAACTTTAGGATATTTAAGTTGCTGCATAGGTTCATAGTTTAATGAGCGCCTTCACGTCAGAAGAAGTGAGTAAGAGACTTGTGGATTTCAGTATAATGATGAAATACATGCCCTTCCTCCAGGAACATGGTTTTTCTGAATTTGGAAAGGGGCAATTGACAGGCAAAATGGAATTGCTTAAAGAGAGTTTTTCAGATTCTGCTGCAAACCGTTTAGCCCCACAATTTGATGTTCGCACCAGCTTCAATCAAATGGATGCGACTCCTAACCCTGACTACGAAGAATTAAGGGTAAAAACATCTGATTCGTTTTCTATTGAAGGCTCATCCAATTTGGGTGAGTCGGTCAATAAGATATTGAGTTCTACAGGCGGTGACAAGAATTCTATAGGTAAGACAGCTGAGAGAAATGAAATTCATAATACCTTTGATCACAGCGGACGAGGAAAGTATCTGCCTGAGAATAACAGATGGAATGTCAAGAATGATGACGATTCATCATGGATAACGCGAATTAGAAAATTAGCCGATATGTAATCTTAATATTGTGCGTTCGTATCTTCCAAACAATAAAAAACCACGATAATTACTATCTTAATCAGGTAGATCATCTTAGGCCATTATAAAGAGTACAGGTATATCATGTTTCATTGAATCAGTAACAATCTCGATCCAAATCACTGTGTCCGGAGATATTCTTCCTATAATAGTTTCAAGTCCTTAGTTATTCTATCAATCATTGTCGATGGAGCTGGTCCGATTCCCAGGCATGTTATGGTTCCAGTGGGGATTTGAGTTAATCCGCTATCCTGCACCTGAACTACTGGAAGACCTGAAATTTGTGCCTTCCTCTTAATGTTGTGTAGAGCCTCAAGAGAATGAACTTTGACAACAATTTTTGCCTGACCGGAGTTGAACCACTTCATAAACCATGAAGGATTGCTCGTCATTACTTGTTCTGCCCCCGACACAGCCGCATGAGCAACTTGGGCAGATAGCTTCCCGATGCCCATTCGAAGCTCCTTTCTTACTACTATTACCTGCTTAAATTCCATTTATCGTACGACCTTAGCTTGATTAATAAATCGAGTTATTTATTTCAAATACGAGATATTGAACCGAACCACGTATGACGTAGTAGTAGTAGGAGGAAGTCTTTCTGGACTATTGACGGCTCGAGAAATAGGTTCAAGGTCATCGATTTCTGTTAAGGTCATCGAAGCTGACCACGAAATCGGTACTCCTGAACACTGCGGAGGTTTAGTGAGCCTCAGCGGGTTACGAAAGCTAGGTATAGTCCCTTCGTCCAGGTCGTTTAGAAACTATATTGCTCGAGCCAAAATTTATTCGAAATCTGCTTCTTTTGTAGTTGATGCACGGCTCCAGGACGTGGTAGCCATCGATAGGAGGGAATTGGATAAGCAAATCGCTTTTCAAGCTCAGAAGCTTGGCGTAGAAATAGCAACGATGTGTTCTATGAAGACCGTCTCGGACGGTCCGAAACCAGGCGAAACCCGACATAATAACTTCGAAGACGGTTACACTTTCGCTGTACACACAGTGGAAGGAACAATGTATTGCAAGTATTTTGTGGATGCCAGAGGGTTATCATCACTGATAAGTAGGCATCGAACTGGAATATTGCCCTCGGGGCAGTACGAAGTATTTGCCCCTTGGATCGACCCTGATACCGTTGAACTGTACTTTGATTCAGACAAATATCCAGGTTTTTTCGCTTGGATAATTCCGTTAGGAGAGAACAAGGCGAAAGTAGGTGTAGCAGGGAAAAACATCAATATAGTAAATTCCATTAAGTCGTTTCTTGAATCGAAAGGTCCGTCATATTCGATATCCCGAAAGATATACGCCCCGATCTACGTATCTGGACCCATAAGGAATTTTATCGATGGACACAGGTCCTTAATCGTCGGGGATGCTGCTGGCCAAACAAAGCCAACAACTGCGGGGGGCATTTTAAGTTCAGGAATGGGAGGTCTGCTTGCTGGCAGGGCAATCGTAGACGCGATTGAGGCAGGAGATGACTCGTTTCTCGGCAATTACCCAAACGAATGGCACTCCATATTTGGATTTGAATTCAAAAAGTTGATGCTGGCTCGGAAGGTATTCGAACACTTAGACAACAAGGCTCTTGATGAAATATTTTCCACCGTCTCCCAATCAGCTCTATCGCGAATCTCTCAGAATGGCGAATTCGACTTTCATTCAGCTCCCCTTTCATTAATTCTTAATGCAAAGTCTACCTCTAGGATAGTTAAGGGTCTACTAGAAAGCAAATTAAGGAAGGCGCAATGAGCAAGGTATAAATCCCGTGGTGAAACCATACTAGAGAATATCAATGCCAACTTCATTACAATTGCCCGTATGCACCTCATGTGGTCGCCCTATTATGCCAAATGATGAGTGCGTTAAGTTTTATTGCCCCAGTTGTGGTTATGTGCTAGTTTGGAGATGTGAGAGCTGTAGAGAATTCGCGAGGATATACAAGTGCGTAGGATGCGGATTCGAAGGACCTTGATTAGAGATGTCGAGACTTGTTGTCCGTGTTAAGGTTTTGCCCTCCGATGCAGAAACAAATCTAGACGAAGTCTCCAAATCGCTCTCAGATACTATTCCGTCGGGGATGGAATTGAATTCTGTCACTAAAGAGCCAGTTGCCTTCGGATTATTCTCACTTTTAATTGATTTCATCATGGATGATAGCGAGGGCCAGATGGATAAACTGGAGCATTTTCTTGAGAGTACTCATGGCGTGGGACAATTTGAGGTGGTGACCATGAGCAGAAGATCGGTACAGATAAAGTAAACCTTGCATTCAGTAATCCCCCCTTAATAAACTAATTTCCCACGAACGAGACAGCGGATAATTTCAGTTTTGCATATCTCAAAAATCCTTACTAAGATAGCATTATTCGAGACGACGAGCCCGCCTGAGATATGCATTTTCAGAATGGCTTTGCACCAACAAGTCAACTAATCAAGCGTAACGATTTTGAAGCATAGTATTAGGGAGGATATGCAAGCAAGGCGACAAAAAAAGCTATCATTATTCAAATTCGGGCGTCTTTAAATGCGAATTGTTTGCGAATCAGAACCTCACATAAAAGAGCGCATCCAAAGCAATACCTACAAATATTACCACTAAATAGGGCGCAGTAACCTTGTAAGCTTTCCAAGCGAAATCAGGGGTTGGCTCTTTCACCAGTTTATAGTGATAAATTAGCATCAGCGAACCAGCAATAGCAGCTATAACTGTATATAACATTCCAAGTCCAAAGAAATAGAGAGATAAAGAGTACGGTAATAATAGAGCAGTATTGTAAAAAATATATGTTGCCGTTTTCTGGTTTCCAATCAACACAGGCAGCATTGGAACATTTACGGTATGATACTCTTCCCGAGCCTTGATAGCCAAACACCAAAAGTGTGCGGGTGTCCATAAAAATACCAATAATCCTACCAGAAATCCTAACAGATCTATAGAACCTGTCGCAGCGGACCACCCTGCCATTGAAGCAGCGCTTCCTGCAAAGCCGCCAATTACTATATTTGATGGATTGTTCCGCTTGAGCCAAATTGTATAAATGACTACATAGATGAATATTCCCAGAGCGATCATTCCTGCTGACACCAAATTTAATGTCAAGATCGCGAGAACAACAGAAACCACACAAAGCAGAAGTCCGTAAAATAGCACCCTTTGCGGTGGTAACCTACCTGAAGGAATCGGCCGTTTGGACGTTCGTTGCATGACCTTATCAATATCTCTGTCGTAATAGTGGTTCAAAGCACTAGAGCCCGCTGATGCTAAGGTACCAGAGATGATCAAGAACGAGAGATTCCACATTGAAATATCCCAACCCACCTCAGGAGTATTATCGAATCTGCTCGCCGCCAGCATTGAGGTTATTGCCGTAATGATTAGAACTATTACAATCCTGGGCTTTGATACTTCTACATACTCTCTTACAGCCACATTTTAGAACCTTAGGTGAGCTCTCACTATTCTACCATTTAACTCATTCGCCTACTCGAGATGGCCCCATACTGGTGTCTCGGCAATCCCTTGTCAGTTCATTCTCTGATGCTTTCTAAGGTAGAGACCACTTGCCAGAGCATTGTCCTTATATGAGATTCCATCTGTCTATTTTGAGTCAGGCCGTCAAGCATACTAACTGCATTAGCTGCCCTAACTGTGATAGTACCAGATCTTTCATCTTTCAGCGTTGTCAAAACGTCTTTTACTAGATTTCTAGTATTCCTCTGTATATCTCTATTCTTAACTATTGTATCCAAAGTCGAGATGGTTCTTGACAGTTTTTCGTGGTTCACTTTTTCCTTCTCTTCTTTTTTACGTGCGCTCATATACAGGCTAATAAAATGTTCCCCATTATTTGCTTTAGTCCGTAAGGAATTATTAGGCTGTTTAATCTAATACTAAAAAATAATGACCACGACAGTTGAGAATGTGAAGGTTACATTAAAAAAGATCTCATCAGAACTTGATGATGTCGAGCACAGACGGGAAGCCCTCATCAAAGGGACAAGGGGCGTGATCATAAATTGCAGCAAATCTATTATGGCATTACATCGAGGGAGATGCGAGGAAGCCGCCAAACTCCTTGATGAAGCTCAAGCAGATTTAGGTTCTCTCAGGACACACATCAAAGGTGACCTTGAACGATATCTTTTGAATGCTGAGCAAGAGTTAGTCGAGGCATACCAACTAAAAAGCGTATATGAAAAGACCCACCTTGCTGGGATCGAGGAACTCAATGTTTCAACCTCGTCGTACCTTCTGGGTCTGTTAGACTCAATAGGTGAAATAAAGCGAATGATTTATGACAACTTGCGGTCCGAACGGACTACCGATGCATTGAGTTTGTTTGCCTTGATGGAAGATCTATACAGTTCAATTTATCCATTTTCAGTTTACGACAACATCGTCCCAGGTATTCGAAGGAAGTTAGACGTAGCCAAACTACTGATCGAAAATGCGAGATCATCGCTCACGGAGGGATCAAGTAGGAATTTGCTCATCAAAAAATTGGATATCCTGGAGAAGCGATTTGGATCTGTAACCTAAAAATTTGCATTTTCAGCTACGGATTTCTTTGGCCACAGATCCAATGGGCATCAAATCATTTTAGCGGATTTTCCATGATCTTCTTCAGGTCATTTTGCCACTCGGTAAAGCCGTCTGGATTACTGGGATAGTCATTATAGTGTTTGACAAGCAACGCATTTACTTCTGCTGTCCTCTTCAAAGAAGACGCCAGCTTTTGGTTCAACACGCTTGCAAACACAAGTCCCATCTTACCGACGAGCCCAAACTCTGGATGTTCGCCGTTAGTTATTTTCTCTACATCGAATCTTGAAATAAAATGCTTCATACCATAATTAATCTCATCATTTGAAAGCCCCTGTAACATACGTCTAAACACCTCAAGGCCAGCCGTCTTGTACCCGTATTCATCTATAAAGTCCTTATTATACTCCCATAGCCCAGCCTCAGAGACATCTCCTCGTTGTATGGCATTCACAGCGTGTTTTCCTGCTAGAGTCGCTGCGATAATCGCAGGACCGATTCCCCCCGCATCCAAGGGTTTTGGCATCCAAGCTGAATCTCCTACCAGCAAATACCCATTTGCCACCATGCAATCATTCTGTCTGCGCACTGAGACCTGCCAGGTGCCCCACGAATTCCCGCTATCAAGATCATCATCTGATAATCTAGGGTTGTGAACGGCCGGATTTGAATTCAAATAATTGTCTATCAAAGCCTTTAGATTGAATTTATTCTCGCTTTTCTTATTTCTTTGATCTAATGCTTTTTGCTGGACTCCCAAGCCGATATTTGCCTTCGAACTACCCTTAGGGAATACCCATGCATATCCACCAGGAGCAATGTCTTGGTCTAAATGGATTATGCAATATTCTGGGTCAAAATATGTTTTGTCATCCATGCCAACATCAAATGTACATATATATCTGCCCGTTGCCTCCAAATCATCTCTATCTATCTTTCTCTGAATGTAGGAATTAACCGCCAAGTTGGTTCTCAGGACAGAGGTCACTCCTGTACAATCGATAACCAATGAAGAGGTTTTCCTGAACGGGACTCTCTCTCTTAGGTCGTCGCCTTCAACTCCAATTACCATATTCCCATCAGTAACAAGATTTCTTAGCACAATGTTCCCTCTCAGATCAATTCCTCTTGATACGGCGTCGCTAGCTTGCTTCTGCGGCAGCAACTTTCTGTTTAAAATATATCCCTCTCCATCAAAGGAGATTTTCGTTTCATGATCGGGAGAATAAGCAACAACTCCTCTTACTGGATGCTCAATTTCAGGATACTGCCAACTGATATTTATATTCTTATTCATGTAGTCGACAGGCTTCTTACCGACTGCGTCACCACAAATCCAACCTGTCAGTGTTTTTCTACCCAAAGATCCTAAATCATTTCTGTCTACCACCAAGATTCTTAGCGTCTGTGTTGAGTAGTGGGCAGCCGAGCACGCAGCTATCATGCCAGACAACCCCCCACCAGCAACTATTATATCGTAATCTCTATCACCGGCAGACATGGTCCTATAGGCGTCAATTGTTGCATCTGTATTTAAAGCTAAGTTGATTGAAGAGTCCTATTTCTATCATTCCTACTTGACAGTTACTGATTTGGCGAGGTTTCGAGGATAATCTGGGTTGGCATCCTTCTCAAGTGCCAGGTAATATGCTATCATCTGAAACGGTATCACCTCCAAGAGAGGATAAAAAACTTCATCCATCTCTGGAATTGTTATAAATCGGTCATAGACGTCACTCGGTGAATTTCCGATACCAATCAGCGACGCACCTCGTGCCTTTATTTCGTGAGCGTTGGCCTCAATATCTTCAAATGTAGAATCATTTGGATTCAAAACCAGAATGCAGCTATTTCTATCAATGAGCGCAAGCGGTCCGTGTTTAAGTTCACCAGCAGGAATTCCTTCCGCATGAACATAGCTCAATTCCTTAATCTTCAGAGCTCCTTCAAGCGCTATTGGATAATGAATAGATCTCCCCAATACATAAATATCTTTAACATCCTTAATTTCCTCAGCAATCTGCTCAATCAGCCTCTGTCTTTCGACTAATTCTTTCACTGCACTTTGCAATTTGTATTTCTGGTCCTTCAATCCGATGACTCCTCCAGACAAACTATCTACTATGGCATAAAGTATAGTCAATTGTGACGTAAAACTCTTTGTTGCTGCTACTCCTATCTCTGGCCCACAGTTCATGTGAATAGATACGTCACTCAAACGTGCCAAGGACGAAGTCGGAACATTCACTATAGAGATGATCTTTGAACCCAGTGTCTTCGCTTTCTTTACAACCTCCAGAACGTCTGCCGTTTCTCCGCTCTGCGAGATGGCCACAATTACAGAGTCACGCTCAATATCGTTCACTAGGTATTGGAATTCGCTTGACACAATGGCATCAGACTTTCTTTTACCATACTTTGCAAGAAGATTTTTTGCCACTAATGCACAGTGATAGCTGGTCCCGCTTCCAGTAAAGTAGATAAACGGAGCCAATTTCAGCATCTTACTAACTTCCTCGATCCTTCTTTCTTGACCCTTTCCGGATTTAACTATGGTCTCTACTTGCTCATTAATCTCTTTGATGGTGAAATGAGCATAAGTTCCTTTGTCTATACCTCCAAACTCCCAAGCAACCTGTGTTACTGGTCTTATGACCGGCGCACCATCAAAAGTTATCATTTCCATTCCAGAGCCCTTTAGAATGACGATATCTCGATTATCTAGGAAAATAGCCCTGTCTGTGTAATTCAAAAATCCTACAACGTCGCTGCTAATATAATACCCATCCTTTGAAATTCCGACAATGAGTGGTTCGTCGAATCTAGCTCCCGCGATAGTTCCATCACTAAATGCGGCTATGAAGGAAAACGCGCCTGCCAATTTTTTAGAAGTATTCGAGATCGCTCCCCTAAGATCGCCAGTCTCTGTATAATCATCTTCAAGCAGGTGAGCAATAACTTCACTATCAGTTTCGCTCTTGAAAACATGACCCTTGCTCAAGAGTTGTGATTTTAGCTGAGAGTAGTTCTGAATTATTCCATTATGTACAACTGCGATCTCTCCGTTACAAGATGTATGGGGATGGGCATTAGCTTCTGTGACCCTTCCATGTGTTGCCCACCTTGTATGACCTATCCCAATTCTGCCGGGCAATATTCTCAAGTGTAAAGTTGAATCCACATCTTCGACCCTTCCTACCCCTTTCCTGACACTTACCTTGCCATCACTAATGGTTCCGATTCCTACACTGTCGTAGCCCCGGTACTCCATTTTCTGTAAGCAGGTCACTAGAAGAGGAGCAGCGAGAGATTCACCTTTATACCCGATAATTGAACACACACGCATAGTTATTTTAATAACATAATTAAAAATAGCCAAATAGACGAAATGACCGTTATATTGACACATTTAGTGTAAAACCATCTTCATAGAGTAAGCCATGTGTTTGCACGTTCAAAGGGAGACCCAAATTTTTTTTGTACCTGTTATAATTTATATATAATCTTGGCCCACGTCAGTCGTTGGAAAAGACTCTACTCTACAGTGCAGGCGACAAGATGCTATCCAAGCCCATAACTGTTTATAAGGATGTCAGCTACATGAGCGTCCTTTCGAATCCGGTCGCCTGGAAGATTATGCAATTGCTTTCATCCGAACCAAAATACACAGCCCAAGTAGCAAGGGAGCTCAGGATTTACGAGCAAAGTGCGTATTACTACATGCAAAGACTACTGCGCATCGGAGCCATTCAGCAGTCTGGAACCAAAACAATCCGAGGAGGGACAGCTCGCCTATTTAAAACGGTCAACCCTTCATACGGTTTAGAAATGGATTGGGGAGAGGCTCCATTTAGTCTTCTAGCCAATAACAATCGTCAGGACTCAAGCAATTTAGTCTTCTTTAAGGAATTCATAACAGATAATATGTTCAACGGACTCATAGTTGTAGGCGCTCCTGATCCGCACGGTCCCTACAAATCGTCCGCAAGGGATGGGCATTATGCCATCCAGCTGGCATTTTCACTAGGGAACTTGTGCAATATCTCTGACGAATTCATTGTAAAACTTGATTCTGACGCGAGGGCAGAACGTGCCATTAATGGTCGCAATATAGTGAGTATAGGGGGGCCAGGGACAAACATCGTTACTGCAGAATTTAACAAGTACCTTCCAATCAGGTTCAATGAGTCAAACTTTTGGTCTGGCCTAGCTGCAGAGACAGGAGAGCTGTATAATATGGACAATCACGGCCTTATTGCAAAAATACGAAATCCTTATGATGAAAAAAATACAGTAATCATAGTGGCAGGGGTAAGGTCTATCGGTACCAAATCTGCAGTCTTGGGACTTACAAATTTTGCGAGCCAAATTTTAAGAAATTATTCTGATGGACATGAGTGGGCAATTGTCGTGCAAGGTTTTGATATGAACGCTGATGGTAAAATCGACCACGTTGACATAATCAAAGAGATCTCCAAATAATTCGGTGCCGTATTGCCTGGACTTAATTCTTACTTTTCCACATTTGAAACTGATACTGATGATGGTTTCGAGAGTTCCAAATGCACAAGGAGCATATTTTCTTCCTCTTTCCTGACTATGTGCCCAGGCAAGTTGACAAACCTATCTCCTATTGATACATGTCCGTGAACGACCATCTGCCTCGCTGTATATGGTGATTTAGTGTCTATCTTTCTCATGATCATAGTCTGAAGTCTCCTTTCCAATAAATGCTCAATTTTTAGGTTCAAAATATCATCTAATGAGGCCGTTTCATCTGTCAGACCAAGCCTGCCAAGGTATTTGAGAAGCTTAATCTCCTGTTGATGTCTATCTTCAGCTGGTAATGCCAGTAGAGCCCTCGCTTGGTTTCTAAACCCAGCTACTTCGGTCTGAGCCTTCCATAATTCACGCTTATTTCGGAGTCCATACGATCCAATAATGTACAGCTCTGCGCTCAGCTGATCGGAAGTCCAAATTCTTCGGGGCCTGCTAAAAGTCTTCCTTGATTTTCGAGGATCTCCCATTACTCAACCATCCCCACATATTTTGTCATTTCGAAGCGGAGGCAGGAGCTACCTTACCACTCTTCTTGACGCCGACAGCGCTTCCTCTTCTTCCTGTTGTTCTCGTGTGTTGTCCCCTCACTCTCAACCCAAACATGTGTCTATAGCCACGCCAGCTCATGACTGTTTTCTCCCTATTTATGTCACTAGTGATGGTAAATTCTAGATCAGATGTTATAAGATGAGTATCAGAACCAGTATCCATATCTGCCCTTCGATTTAGGTACCACGAAGGCATTTTAATTTTTGATGGATTTCTCACAGCGTCCTCAATCTCTTGTATTTCACTTTCGGCAAGATAGCCTACTCTTATCGATGGGTTAATGTTAAGCGATTGTAACAATACTTGAGAGTAGTTATACCCCAATCCTCTGATGCTACTAAGCGCAACAATTGACTTCTTGCTGCCATCTATATCCTTTCCCGCAATTCTAAGTATATGTTTATATTCGCTAGTTGACACGCACTCAATCCGTATTCGTTCCTAAATAAAAACCATGCTAGGATCATGTGAACGCACATCAAGATTACATTTCCTTCGTTGAACATCAATAACGTGTTCCAAGAAAGAATCAGAATATCAACGATCCGGGATTGTTCTACACTAGAACTCGGATTACGGGTGTCCTTACATTGAATTCTGGCACAGTTAATTGCCCTTCACAATAAAGAGTCCTTTTTGATATTTGATTTGCTCCAAGAGGTCTAATTGTTTGGGGTTTTTGTCGCATTAGGATCCTGTACCAGAAACTTATTCTTATCCCATTAACACAAATTGGATGTCAATGCGAAATTTTAACTCTGCAAGGCTTGCAAAAGTTTTTTTCTATTTTTTATTGATTCGCGGTCGTCTTCGAGACCCAATGACCTTCAAAGTTACAGTAGGTATAATAGTTAGGTGGCTCGATCCTTAGCCAATAATTTGCTTTTCACAACCAAGTGCACCGATCGTTTTTGCCTGTGAATTAGAAATAGGTTACGGTCTCACATTCAACTCGGATACGATTCACTATCGATATTGGTCACAAATTAGGTCCGTGGAACCTTTACAAAATCAATTTTATT
This sequence comes from Nitrososphaeraceae archaeon, assembly GCA_050748485.1. Lineage (GTDB taxonomy): Archaea > Thermoproteota > Nitrososphaeria > Nitrososphaerales > Nitrososphaeraceae > TH5896. Next base: position 39,627 of record JBOGPP010000193.1, read on the forward strand.
CTCATTCTGCCTTCTGCGTCTCTTATATATAACCCAATTGTATCTGATTTCGCAGATCTAATTGGACCCCCACGAGAAAACAAGAAAACTTGTCCATCGTTCATACACTTCTGAGCCTAATTACAATGAGATCATGGCCGGATTACCCGATAACTTTAAGCAGTTAACCAAGTTGAAAGATCTATTAGATATCAATTACAAATTTGTTTCTGTTCAGGACCAAATAAGGCGAAATCTTGTTGCAAGATTAAGGAGTGACATTACACCTTTTCCAGGGATAATTGGTTACGAATTAGACGTTCTCCCGGCATTGATTCGTGCTATATTGGCTGGACACGACGTCCTGCTCATTGGGGAAATTGGCCAAGCAAAGACTCGAATCGCAGAATGTGTTGCAAAATACCTACTTTCTCCTATTCCGGTTGTTGAAGGCTCGCTATTGCACGATATTCCAACAAGTATCGCAGAAGAGAGTCTTGCAGCAATGCTATCCGATGAAGAGATCCAAAGAACGAGTCCTGATTTCACTGTCTCAACTGAATGCGAGAATTCAATAAGAAATAACAAATTGGATACGGGCATAAAATGGGTGGAGGGATTTGATCGCTATCGATATTTTCTAGCCACTCCTGATGTCTCTGTTAAAGATTTAGTTGGTCAAATAGATGCGATGAAGATCGCGAAGAAGGGCATTGAAATTTACGACATTGAATCTTACACCCCGGGTTATCTTCTTCAAGCAAACCATGGAATGTTGTGCATAGATGAGCTGCCAGTACTCGATCCCAGAAAACAGGTAGCGCTACTTAGCGTACTGCAGGAAGGAAAATTCACTACAGGATCGTACCCAATCACGTTTAGACCTGACGTTACCATTTTTGCAACAGCTAACCCGACTGATTATACCCATTCGGGAAGAATTATTGAACCTCTTTCCGATCGTCTTAGAAGCCATATTAAGACACATTATCCGGTTAGGTTGGATGACGAGATCATGATTATATCACAGGAGACAAAGGGATTAAATTCATCACAGGCTTTTGTACCAGTTTTTATTCTAAGAACATTAGCTTCAATAGTGCATTTTGCAAGATCTAGAGAGGAGATAAATCAAGAGAAAGGGGTAAGCGTTAGGATGGGCGTGCACTCGATGGAGTTGCTCATAAGTGAATCGGAAAGATGCAGGTCAATTTTCAATGCGGTAATTAGTGTTCCTAGGTTTTGTGATTTTGACAGCATATATCAAGCAGTAAAGTTTGAACTCTCTGAAATAGACGACTCCTTTGAATCTAGATCGAAGCTGTTAGGGAAGCTTATCGATGCGGCATTGAAAAAGGTTTCAGTAGCGTATTTGGATTCCATTGATTTAAATGAACTTCAGCTCGTGCGTAAGGATTTTTCGGAAAACAACAGATTTCTCGTGTCACAAAAAATGTTAGGTATTGATCCCTCTTCATCGCTTGACTATCAAGTTCAACTTAAAAAGTTACCACATCTAGGTAAAGTAGTAGTCAAGATTATCGATCGGATATTAAAGGAGCAGCAAGAGTTTGTAGAAGAGCTAAGTAGACGTGACATCAACGTCTATTTCATTTCGATTCCCCCTAAATTGGATGGAGAACTCCTGGCCTCGGTTACTGAACTAATACTAGAAGGATTAACATGGATTGAACCGGCTGTACTCGAAAAGAAGGGCCAGAGTGAATATGGATTACTAGATTCAAATGAATAATTCTGAAAAAAGTTACCGTTTTCAACTCGCCTATTCTAGAGATGAATCTAGAAAATCCAAATTTTCCAAAAATTTTGAAAGTTCGCCTAAACCAGGTATGGATCTGTTGTTGAGTATGGTTGGAAGAGAAGCACTACGGGAAAATAGACCCAACCTTCAAGAATTAGATCGAATACTAAAGAATCTCTTAAAGCAAGAGAGTATCGGCGAGGACTCCGCACAAAGACAAGATACAAATAACAATAGCAGAGAGGAAGAGAATGCCAGCGCACTGAGTCTCCCTTCTCCAATCCTTCGAATGCTTCTTAATGAAGGCTATTTAAAAAATGATGAGAAGTGGCTTACTTCTAGAGGATTCTCTAGGATTGGCAATATTATACTTGATGACGTAATGAAGGCACTGAAGCTCGGAGAAGCAGGTGGGCATGGCACAAAAACACTAGGGACAGGATCTGTCATACTAGATACCACTCGTAAATATGAAGATGGAAATGATATACGGCTGGTCAATATACCATTATCGCTACTTAATTCCGTTCTCAGAGTGCAAAAGGAGCTAGGCGGAATAGAGATTCCAGTGCAAATGAAAACGGAAGATTTGGAAGAATATGAAACCTTGCAAGATGTTCGAGCCAGCGTAGTATATTGCATCGACTTGAGCTCGACTATGAAATACTCTAAAATGTTTGGGGATTTGAGTCGGATTGAAGCAGCAAAGAAGGCTCTGTGGAGCCTGGTAATGCTTAACAAAAAATTCTTTCCAAATGATTCTGTTCACATCGTGGGCTTTGGCTCGCTCGCGTCCCGTGTGAAAATTTCCGATATACCATATCTAAAGACTTTTGATGCCGGCTCGGATTTCTTACATTACACCAACTATCAAGCAGCCTTTAGGCTATCAATGAGAATATTGCTTTATGACGGTTCAGCAAACAAGCGGATTATTCTCGTGACAGATGGTCACCCCAGCGCTTGCTTTATGGATGACGTGAAGCAACAAGAAAAAATCTTGAAAATCAGGCCATACTCGCATTTTTACAAACCTGATGCTTCGAGTTTGGATAGCGTCCGGGCCGATTATGATTTGAGACTTGATGTTTCAGCTGGAAATCTAGTGTACCTCTGTTATCGCTACAAACAGGTCGATAGCTACATTGCTGAGCAAACTATTATTGAGGCAGAGAAGTGCCTTAAGAAAGGGATATACATCGACACTCTAATGATTAGTGAAGAGGATTCGTTACTAGGTTTTGTTAACGAAATGGAAAGAAGAGTGAAGGGAAGATCTTATTATGTGAGTCCTGAGGCTCTGGAGACGGCCCTACTTAGTGACTTCATAAGGAACAAGCGGGCTATTCTTCGTGCCTAACTTCACAAGTTGTTATATACCTTTTTAAGTCTACAAATCCGAATCTAAGTTATCAGTGTTTATCATTGAGCCTATCATCATCACCCATGTATTTAGATTGGAATGGTGCATTGCCCGTTCTAAGAAAAGCCTATGATATTGGACTATTTGCCATGATTATTGGACCGAAAGGAACTGGCAAGACGACATTAGTGAAAGCATTTGGTGCCGAGATTGGGAGAACATTATATCCCGTTAATTTTAGCCTTAGAACTAGAGAGTCCCATCTTGTAGGAACTAAGACTCTTGAGAATGGAGAGGTAGGATTTGTAGATGGAATTCTGGTGGAATCCATGAAGCTTGGAGGACTGCTATACCTCGACGAGCTGAACGCTGCTGAGGCAGACGTGCTTTTGCGATTGGATGAGGCTCTAGATGATAGGAGGCAAGTCGTGTTAAAGGAATCCGAAGGTCAAACAATCACTGCATCCAAAGGGTGGACCGTTATCGCCACAATTAACCCGTTATCCCACGTAGGAACCAAGGAACTTCCCCCGCAATTGCTCAGCAGATTTCCTGTTCGTCTCAGGTTGGAATACCCTCCAGAAGAAGTAGAATTAGATATAATAAGAAGACATACTTCGATAGAGGACTCTTCGTTGGCATCCGTGACCATCGGTGTCAAACTTGCCAACAAGCTTCGTGAGGCTGCCGCTGTTGAGGAGCTTTATTATAGCCCTAGTTTGAGGGAGACTATTGCCTTCTCCAAACTTATAGAATCGGGAAGTGAAGCGAAGTATGCAGCACAATTAGTCTTTGCAAATGTCTACGGTCAATGGGGCGACGTCGAGTATCGAAAGGTAATGGATATGATTACCTCTATGTTTGGAAACTAGATAGGTTTTTGATTAGTGTGTCCGAATACAAGTCTAAGAAACTTAATGTGACTCACAGCTCTACTTTAGAGGGTCTAACCGTCAGGGACGACGTTTTAGTAGAAATAGCTACATTTCTGGCACGCAGATGGTCTGACAAACCCAAAGCGCTTGTTACATTCACCGAAGAAGCAAACCCAAAGACGAGTCCTGATAAAGACCAGATTGCACTACCTCATCTTCGTGGGTATGCCGGAAATCGATTTCAAAAGTATCGCCAGTGGCGTGTGTCTTTGTGGTACGAGTCTATGAGATTAAAATACTCAACTAAAGTGCTTAGTTACGATCACGCATTCGGGTTCGTGTTTAATGCACTCGAAAAGAAACGAATTGAATCGATAGGCCTAGATGAATGGAAGGGGATGATGGATGAAATCATCTTTGACGAAGGAATATCATGGCTAAATCGGCCACTCCTAAATTCCTTGTACGGTGTCCAGAAGTTACTCGAGGGCTTCGGCCAATTGTTTTTGACTGGGTATATAAAAGGAGAGCTTTTCTCGTCCGAGCTTGATAAAGTGGCCAAAGCAGTCGAATTGGCTACGTCGGTAGTGCAGGAAGCCCTTGCCTCTCAGTATCAGACAAGGTGGATAGAAGAGCAGGTCCCCCGAATAATAAAGATCTTGCAAGTCGATCCCTTGGTCTTGGTCCCTTTTTCATCCATCCGTTCGAGGTTTGGAATTTCTATGAGTGAATCGGAATTATCTCGACAGATTGAAAAAATAGTCCGGAAAAGGCGAACTAAAGAGAAGAATATTGAAAAGAGCGTCGACGCGATAGTCGATGGCACAGATATGCTTCCTGAGTATGAAACCCTAGTTCGAGAGAGCAAGAGACATGAGAATGAAGGGTACGAGAGTTTGGAAAATATGGGAATCAGCATCCCACTTCGGCTGGATGTTAACGAGAGCGAAGTTTACGACACTAACCTTATTCACAAGACAAAGGCAAAATTCAAGGAGTGGCGTACAGGCTGGATTGAAAGACATGATCGATTTGGAGACGAGTTCGATGCAGAAGCATTCGTCGAATTTATACCCACCCCATTCATTGTCGATTTGAAGCTTACTATTAAGACTAGAGTAATGATACTTCTCGACCATTCCAGTAGCATACAGGATGTCGAACTGAAATACAAACAAGTAACTAACGCTCTTTGCGAGGCCCTTTCCTTCTTAGGCGTAAGATTCGCGGTTTATGCCTTTAGTACCGATGGTAAACAAGTGAAATGTTGGTTAATAAAACCGCCAAATTACAGGTGGTCTTCAATTTGTACAAAGAGGCTGGCGCAGATAAGGGCAAGTGGAGGGACGCCACTAGCGGAGATCTATGGATTGCTCGAACCAATGGTAAGGTCATTCAAACCTGAAATCTTTTTCACCTTAACTGATGGTGAACCTTCTGACACAGACGCGGTACGTCATATGGTATTGTCCTTTCGGAAAATCGGCAGTCACATGGTCGCTCTTGGTTTGGGAAGAAATTTAGATGAAGCTATATCAATCGGTCAAAATCTGAGATATCTGGATTACGAAAGGAGCCTGGCCGTGAGTAAATTAGATGATATTCCAAAAAAAGTAATTGGATTACTGAAAAGCTGAGTCTTTAGCGCAACTGTTATGATTTAACGCGTGTCTGGACGTATCTTTTAACCGCCGAACTATTTCCTCAACTTTGGAGATTCGTTCCCAATCCTTTCCCAATCAGAAAGAAATGCATCCAGTCCCTTGTCTGTGAGCGGATGTCTCATCATCTTGCCAAGGATATCAGGTGGAAGAGTTACGACATCAGCCCCAATTTCAGCGGCCTGGACTACATGGTCAGGATGACGTATACTCGCCACCAAAACCTGGGTCTTAAACTGATAGTTTCTGAAAATGCTTACTATACTTTTCACAATTGACATTCCGTTGTGTCCGATATCGTCAAGTCTGCCAATGAACGGACTCACATACGTAGCTCCAGCTTTAGCAGCTAACAATGCTTGACTAGCTGAAAACACTAGCGTGACATTCGTAGAGATTCCTTCGCTGGAAAGTATCGTTAAGGCCTTCAAACCCTCAGGGATCATTGGAATTTTTACTACAACGTTCTGTCCATATTTTTTCAGGTGGTGAGCCTCTTCAATCATTTGTGCTGATTCTGTTCCTATCACCTCGAGGCTTACATCGCCTCTCACCAAACTCACGATTGCCCTCATTATCTCTTCGGGTAAACCCTGTTCCTTTGATAGAAGCGTTGGATTTGTAGTAATTCCATCCAGAACACCCATATCATTGTACTTTTTTATTGATTCTAAATTAGCAGTGTCTAAAAAAATCTTCATCTACTCTTCATTTCCTCTTTTCAGCCGCTTTAGCGACCCTTTTTGCCACTTTTGCAGGACTCAATCCATAGACGTCTAGGAGCAATTCTAATTCTTCGTCTCTTGCTGATTCACCGAAAACATCCGAAACGCCAATCCTTTCAACTGGTACGGGATAGTGAGCAGAAGCAGATTCAGCTACTGCACCTCCAAGGCCTCCAAAGATATTATGTTCCTCCACGGAGACTAACAAACCGGTGTCTCTGGCGGCCTTCTCAAGCAATTCATCATCAATAGGTTTTACAGTAAACATATCAATTACCCGACAGTTTAATGCGTACTTCTGTCTTAAAATTTCTGCTGCTTTCAACGAAGTGGAGACCATTAAACCACATCCAACTAAGGTTGCATCGTCACCTTCACGGAGAAGATTTCCCTTGCCGAGACCGAATTCAGTTGAGGTGGTGTCATCGTACAAGACCTCACTTGGAGGGCGTGCAAGCCTCACATAGATAGGTCCTTTGGTATGGACAGACGTACGGACAATCTTTTTGGCTGAAATGGCATCGGAAGGTACCATGACCTTCATATTCGGAATTGCTCGCATCGTTGCAAGATCTTCTATTTGTTGATGAGATGCACCGTCTGGACCGACGGTCAATCCAGCATGAGAGACAACAAGTTTCACATCCAGGTTTGGAAAGCATATTGCATTCCGAATTTGATCGAGGCATCTTCCCGGAAGGAATGCCGCATATGTGCTTGCAAAGGCGATCTTACCTGCCATGGCTAGGCCAGCGGCTACAGAGACTAGATTCGCTTCTGCTATCCCCAAGTTAAAAAATCTTTCAGGAAATTTATTCCCAAAGTTCTTTGTCTTAAGCGAATCAGTGGTATCTGCCCCAACACAAACTATCTGGGGATATTTTAGCCCAGCCTCAACGAGACTATCCCCGTACGCACTCCTCATGTCAAGCCTTGTCTGTTCTTTACTTAAGAGCATGAATTTCTTCCTCTATGTCCAATTCGTTTGCAAATGGAATCAATATATGTTTACGTGTCTTAAGCCAATCATTTCGTATACCAATGCTAGTCGATAAATCGAGAAGCTTTTTTTCTAAAACTACATTTGCTGTATGCTTCAATTGGAGTATCGCCCCTTGAATGTCTGGAGTCCCGTAGACCGCATTGCCTGTAACAAGAATCCTAGCTCCAGCCTCATAGACCTGGGGAAGAGTTATCGAATCTATTCCACCATCTGCTTCAACATAGCCTTTATACCCATTTCCTCTGAGCTCCGTCACTGTATTGATCATCTTTGGAAGCACCTTCGGTATAAATTTCTGTCCGGGGAATCCCGGATTCACTGACAATATGTTTATAACGTCTATCGAATTCAGGTAATTCCATATCCAGTCAGGTAGTGCCGTGTCCGGATTAATTGCTATCCCTGGACTAATCCCGTTTGAAATTAGCTTCCTATTGATTTCTACAAATTCGGATTGAGAACACGCCTCGGCGTGCACCGTAATTATATCGCATCGGGCTGATATATAATCATCGACCACAGTTGCGGGATTTTCTATCATCAGATGTGTATCAAATGGCATCGAAGTAATTTTTCTCAATTTATGGATTGTGTCTGCCAGAAAAGTATGATTAGGAACGAATCGTCCATCCATGACATCTAAATGGATCATGTCTGCTCCGCCCCTCTCGGCCATTCTTATCTTCTCCTCGTAATTCTCCTTTCCCCCAGCTATGATGGAAGGAGCAATTAGAAACTCACAGTCAAGCTCTTCTAGTAGTATGGGTGTCTGCTTCCTAGGCGGAGCCTTGCCATGCCACTGAGGATTATTAGTCATATGTTTGATGCCATAGCCTTTGATAGTATTAGCTATAATGATCGTAGGCTTGTCCTTCACTGCCAACGACTTGTTAACTGCATCTATCACCTGCTCAACCCTGTGTCCATCTATTTCAATCACGTTCCAATTGAAAGCAACCCACTTGTCACGGACAGGATCGAGTGGCATTATGTCTTCAGTGAATCCATCTTGCTGAATCCTGTTTCGATCCAGTATTGCAATCATGTTATCCAATCCGAATTTGGACGCCGACATTGCGGCTTCCCAAACCTGACCTTCATTTGATTCTCCATCTCCAATCAAAGTAAATATATGATTTGCATTTCCATCCAGACGATTAGCCAACGCAAGACCAACTGAAACGGATAGCCCTATCCCTTCTGAACCTCCAGAATACTCGATGCCAGGTACGCTCCACTTGCTTTGCTCCTCAGAATAACGTACTGGATGACCTTGTAGCCTAGAACCAAGCCCACGGAGTGATTTGATCTCCTCGACTGGAAAATAGCCGGATACGGCTAACGTAGCATAAAAACCCGGTGCGGAATGACCTTTAGAATTTATGAAATAGTCTCTCCCTTTCCAGAAAGGATCTTTTTGATTATGTACTAATTTCCTGAAGTAAAGCGCGCCCATTATTTCGGCGGCCGAAAACGAAGCCCCAGGATGACCTGAACCTGCTTCGGCGATCCCTTCTATTGCGAGCATCCTGACAGCACGGATCTTTGTCTTGAGGTCTAAATACCGCATTTTCAGTGTCATATTAAACCCCAATCTCCGAGCAACGCGCCAATTCTTGTTCAATAAGATTGCGAAGTGATCGAAAATAAAAACATTAGGTTTATTCCAGTCATCATTAAGAGTGGTCACCCTTATCTGCTTATCCAAGCAAAGCTAGGACTAGATAAACGATATACCTTAAAATAAAGTCTCAATAATGAGCACTTCATGGTTAAACTTGTTGCAGAGCAGATTCCTGCTAGTACTAAACGAACCCCGCTATTGGTTTTAGGCGTATTCGAGGACGAAGTTGACGGTATAAGAAATCAATTGGACGGGATTAACTCAACGACTGTCGAACTGGTGGATCGAGTAATCAAAGAAAAGGAACATACTGGATCATTTGGGAGTATCTGCATTGTCCATTGCTTCACAGGTCCAGTACAGAGAATCATGCTATTAGGGTTAGGGCAGAGGGCAAGTCTTGACAATGAAAAAGTTAGAGTCCTTGCAGGAAAGGCCTCTGCGAAAGCGATGGAGATTAGTGTTACTGAATATAGCATCAAACCCTTTACCCAATTAACTAAGGACTTGACGGAAGCAATTTGTGAAGGGACATGCTTATCGCTTTATAAATTCGATCAATACCAGTCACAAAAAAATGGTGAATCCTCCCACAGTCCATCACTATTGACAATTAGCCTACTCGTGGATGGAAATCGAGAGGAATGGCAGAGCGTGTTAGATACAACGAGGATAATAGTTGACGCGGTCAACTTCGGAAGAGATCTAGCAAATCTGCCACCTAATGAATGTTCACCAGAATACTTGGCTCGTGTAGCATTAGATCTTTCTTCAAAACACCAGCGGATCTCAACGCGTATAGTTGAACGTTACGAGATGGAATCTCTCGGCTTAAATGGTATCGTAGCAGTGGGCATGGGAAGCAATAAGCCTCCTAAACTTGTCATTATAGAATATAAAGGAAACGAGAATAGTAGTATATCTGGACCGTATCTGTTTGTAGGGAAGGCAGTCACATTCGATACAGGTGGAATATCCATTAAACCATCGGATCGAATGGACGAAATGAAATTTGACAAATCTGGTGGATGTGATGTTATTGCAATAATGAGTGGTCTGGCAAATCTTGAGGTGAAAGCAAACGTGATAGGAATTGTCCCATGCGTCGAAAATATGCCTTCTAGTTCTTCTTACAGACCAGGAGATATAGTGAGAATGTATAATGGAAAGACCGTAGAAGTGATTAATACAGATGCTGAAGGGAGGCTTATATTGGCTGATAGTATCGCGTACGGAATAGAAAAGTATAGCCCAAATTCAATTATTGATTTGGCAACATTGACTGGAGCGTGTATTGTAGCGCTTGGTTCTAATATTGCAGGGGCACTCAGCAATAATCTAGAATTGTTCAATAAACTAAGGCTAATCAGTGAAAGAACCAATGAAAAATTCTGGCAACTTCCGCTCTACACTGAATTTAATGAGCAGATTAAGAGCAAATTTGCCGATATAAAAAACATCGGTGGCCGTGCTGGAGGAGCAATTACAGCGGCAATCTTCCTTTCCAACTTTGTAAACGAGACTCCCTGGATACATCTTGATATAGCAGGAACGGCATGGACTCAGGAAGGAACATGGGACAAAAGTTACAATCCAAAAGGGGCTACAGGCTTCGGTATTCGCTCACTGATTAGATTGGTCCTACACGAATCAGGGTTACGATGAAAACACGTTGAAAGATGTTGTCTTAACATATAGTTACTCCTTATAAGGAACGACATGAAAACAGAACTAGCTTAATCAGAAATTGGATCGGCTATGATAGCTCCTGTCAGGATATATGGGTGTCTGGAATACATAATGTCTCTGAATGGTGATCCTTCATGCCAATTTTTCAGATAGATTCGCTAATTGATGGCTTATCACATACGGGAGTACGCTGTAGAAGAGGAACTCTGGCTTGTGACGTCGATGAAATTCTAAGACCATATTACGAGCGCTGGCTCTGCAATCGAGATGGATTTGTTAAAGTTGACGACTCATCCATTGATTACATAGGAATAGAGGAGGTAATGAGAATGGGTCCTTTCTTTGACATTTTTTGTCTATTACAGAACCTATGCGTTATTGATTCAGACCGAAACGCTCACGAACTCGTGTCATGCTATCCTCAATATGTGTTCAGGAGTGGAAAAATAGTGTCACTGGGGTGGACTGGCGGGTTATTATCCCACAGTCTCGCAAAAGACGATTCCATTTCCGAGTGTATCTCTAAAATACCCCCTGGAGAGGAATTTGCAAAATTGTTCGTTAGACCTGCTGATTTCTGTTGTATAATTCAGACTCAAGTCTGGGAGCCCATAGGTCTCATATCGGTCTATCCATTGATAAAACAGATCGGAAATAATATAAAGAATCTCATAAAACTCGTTCACCTTGGCGAGCCAACGGAAATCTAATGAGCAAGGATGCTATATGTTCCAGCCTAGAAGATGCAATTAGGACGCCAGCACTGCTGTTTTCCAACCGCTCACGCAGGTCAGTATTCAGCAGCAACGATAGGTTTGACTTCCGGGTTCGGAATGGGTCCGGGTCGCTCCCTTTCGCTATGGCCGGCTAAACCTTAGCCTTGTGGAAGGGTAAATTTAACGTTCCTATTGTCATAGGGTTGAGTCTCTGTTCCTTGTAAGAGAATTATTGGACGTACCGGATTTATTTCGGGCCGTTGTACTGACTTAACTGCGATTGAATATGTGGTTAATTAGTTACTGGTGACGGACGAATCGGTTTGGTTTATGAGTGAGTTACCATATGCCTAGTCACAAGGCATATAATACATTAAGTAGAACCAGAAGGGCAGTCAAAATTGGGCGATAAGACACAGAATACTCACAGAGTTGCAGTCTTGGATCAGGAACTATGTCAACCTAGAAAATGCGGTTTGGAATGCATAGTATATTGCCCTGTAAACAAAACCGGCGGGGAGTGCATCATTCAGAGGCCTTCAGATGGGAAGGCGCTTATTTCAGAGGACCTTTGTACAGGCTGCGGTATATGCATAAAGAAGTGCCCTTTTGATGCAATTGTGATTGTTAATTTAGCAAGCGAGCTGGGTCAAGAAAAAATACACCAATACGGAGTAAACTCTTTTAGACTTTATAGGATCCCTACTTTGAAGAAGGGCTCGGTAGTGGGCTTATTAGGTAGAAATGGTATGGGGAAGTCAACTATTGTAAATATTTTGTCGGGCACTCTTAAACCCAACTTTGGCAAATACGACTCAGAACCTACATGGAGCGAGGTGATGGGAAACTTTCAAGGAACAGAAATGAAGGTTCATTTTGAAAAGCTTGCATCAGGTGAAATTAGATCCTCGATCAAACCTCAGTTGGTTTACTTGATACCAAAGGCGTTCAAAGGGAAGGTACGCGACCTCATCGATAAATATGATGAACGAAAGGTCTCTGATGGGCTAATTCCACGACTCGGTTTAGAGCGTGTACTGAGCCGAAATGTCGACGAACTTAGTGGTGGAGAGTTGCAGCGACTAGCTGTGATGATTGCCGCTTCCAAGGAGGCAGATTACTACTTTTTTGACGAACCTTCTTCATATAATGATGTTTATCAGAGATTGAGCGTTTCTAGGGTTATCGAAGAGCTAGCAGGAGAAGGTAAAAGCGTGATGGTGGTTGAGCACGATCTAACTCTTCTTGATTATTTGTCAGATAACGTTCATGTTCTGTATGGAGAGCCTGGGGCATATGGCATAACTTCTTCCCTTCGAAGCACGAAAATTGGCATAAACAACTTTCTTGAAGGGTACCTTCCAAATGAAAATGTGAGATTCAGAGAAAAATCTTACAAGTTTGACAAGACTAGCTCCGTTCAAGATTTGCTTTTGGATGTTGCCGTAACTAGCTATTCTAACTTGAGCAAGTCATTTAATTCGGCCTTTAAATTGACTGTTGCAAATGGATCTCTTAGAAAAGGGGAGATAATCGGTCTGGTAGGAGCAAATGCATTGGGAAAGACAACGTTTATGAAAATGATTTCCGGCATAGATAAACCTGATTCAGGGTCCATCCATATAGATGTCAAGATCTCTTACAAGCCACAATACTTGAACCAGGAATATGAAGGAGACGTGAGATCTGTACTTGCTGCTTCATACGGTAATGCTATTGAGGGCTCACAAATAGAAGAGCAGATAGTATTACCACTAGGAATAAAAAAACTATATGATAAGAGTATCCGACATCTCAGTGGTGGAGAACTTCAAAAGATTGCAGTGGCAGCTTCACTCATGAGACCAGCTGATATCTACGCTCTTGACGAACCATCCGCATTCCTAGATGTAGAAGACAGGATTGCATTAGCAAAATTTTTGCAGAGGTTCGTTAGAGCATATGGCAAATCGGCAATGGTGGTTGACCATGATGTCCAACTCATAGACCTAGTCTCAGATAGTCTGGTTATTTTCCAGGGTGTGCCCGGCTCAAGAGGACATGCAAGTGAGCCTCTTGCTAAGGAAGTAGGCATGAACGAATTTCTAAAGTCACTTAGCATTACCTATAGGAGAGATGTAGAAACAGGACGTCCACGAGTTAATAAGGAAGGTAGCCGGCTGGATCGGAGTCAGAAAGATAGTGGTAATTACTATTATATTGAATAGTAGTCCTTAATGTTACTGATAATGTAAACGGTTCATGTCTACGTTTCTGAAAAGATTATTGGGGAATATACTTGAAGAATCTGAGGTGTCCAAACTTACTTCCTCTTTTGATGTTATCGGCAGTATTGTCATATTGAAAATACCCGAGACTTTAGTTGATAGAAGGCAGCTGATAGCTAACGCTATTTTGGATAATATCAAATCAGCCAGATCGGTCTATCTGCAAACTTCTCCGGTAATTGGAGATCACAGAACGAGGAAACTAGAGTTAATTGCAGGAGATGATAGTCCGATAACTTTCTATAAGGAGTATGGCTGCCAATTTAAGGTCGATGTCGAACAAACTTATTTTTCGCCTAGGCTTTCTACCGAAAGGTTCAGGATTGCAAGCCTCACTTTTGAAGATGAAGTTGTCACTAACATGTTCGCCGGTGTAGGAACATTTTCAATAATCATCTGCAAATACCGAAATGTCAAAAAGGTCTATAACGTGGATATTAACCGAGCTGCTCACGAACTGTCAATATATAATTCTCGATTGAATAAAATGGAAGAAAAAATTGAGAGTTTTTGTGGAGATGCAAAAGAGGTCATAAGATCTCACATTAATGGAAAGTCCAATAGAGTTTTAATGCCGCTTCCTGAAAAGGCAAGATACTTTGTAAGTGATGCGGTAGCCTGTTTGAAAGAAGAGCAGGGCATGATTCATTATTTCCAACATGTAAGAGCAGACTCAAAAAAATCAGCCGTAGAGAACGGTTGGTCTGAGACCGAGGACGCCTTTCGCGAATACCCCCACGATATACAGTTCTTACATGTAGTAAGGGAAGTTGGGCCACGCTTTTATCAATTGGTTTCAGACGTCCTAATCAAAAAGGGAACTAGATAGGTTTCAGTGGCATTACCTGTCTTTCTTCTCTCCTTCCGTACCTTCCAGTGAGACTGCAGTTGCCATAGTGTATCCCATCCAAGCTATGACACCTACTATTGCTGCAACAAAAAAGAGTAGTGTGAGCTTTAGCACCAAAATATCATAACCTGACAAAAGCAAAAGATATGCATATAAAATAAATCCTATCAAAGAGATCAACAAAATAAGCACCCCTAGTCGATGTGAACTCGAAAGCTTTTTCATACCTATGACGTCGCTCACTCAGGGCTTAATTTACTTTTCATTGGGTTCAGTCCAATTCTAATGCCATCAGAAAGGCATCCTCCCCGTCACGATAGTAAGATCTTAGCCTGGATTTTTTAAAGAATCCTAGTTTCTCATACATGCTAACGGCACCCTCATTGCTAACGCGGACCTCAAGATATATTTCGTCGCCTCTCCGGCTGATCACTCCGTTGATTCCCTCTAGCATTAATGCCTTTCCAACGCCCTTTCCTCTATTCTCTTCAAGCACCCCAACAGAAACCACGTGTCCTTTCTTTACAAAACCCAGCTTCTTAAAGTTTGAAAAACCGAACTCGATCTTGCACATAATATAACCAACTACACGTCCATTCAACTCTGCAACAACGAATGATTCGGGCAATTCCTTCAGAATGGATTCAAAGAAATAATCCGAATAATGTTCCGGCAAGGTCGACAGGTTTACCCCAATAACATCCTTGAGATCCTCGCTTTGACAGCGACGTATTATGTAGTCGCCTACTTGCCGCAGGGCTGATTGCAATTCGTTAATTTAATCGCGGCACAAATTATTTAACCTTATCAACCAGCGAAATGGTTGGTTCAAAACTGATGAGGTAATCTCGAAATCAGTAAGTGGTGGAGTTCGCTGCTCCTGCCACCTAATATACGGCTTAGTAGGAGAGGTCCGGCTGCGGCTAATGCAAAAAAATCCATCATGCGTTCTGTAGGCAGTTCGATTATTATTGCCTCTTCAAGTGGATTTTACAATTGAAACTTCTCTCCCAAGATGCATAACGTTACTCATAATAATCGATACAATCAGGCCGAAGAGGAGGCCACCAATAGCATCGGTAACATAATGTTGAATTAATAAAATTCTAGTTAATGCGACAATAAGGGGGAAGTTCCAGATCAACCAGCCTGATATCCTCGATCTCCTATTCAGGACATAACCAACTATGAAGGCGAAGGCCGTTGATATCGCAACGTGATTTGAAGGATAGGAATAATCTCTTGACAGTGTAGAAAGTGTATCCCCTTCTATCACAAATCCTCTGGAGACATTCGATAACATGATTGGAGATGGATAATCAGGGTTGTCTCTTGCCACAATCGGCTTGATGTAGGTCAAAAGTATAACAGTCAAGAGAATTGTGATTAGTAAAATGAGTCCTGGTTTTCTGGTCCTTCTAATAATGCTGAGCACTATGGAAATAATGACTAGTGTCACTACATCTCCAAGGGACGTGATTCCTATGATCAAGGTGGATACCATATCCGAACCTGGTGAAATATTGGACGCATAAAGACTAATTGCAGAATCTACACCACTAGTCGCCTCTGTTGCAACTAATGCAGTCATTAAGAAGAAAAGCGTTATTATGATAATGAATTGAGGAGATCTAAGTTTAGGAACCCAAGTGGGCCAAAGCTGTGCTATATGCAAAATATGAAATTAATGATGATGTAAGGCCAGCATATTTTTTTCTTTCGAAGGATAAAATCCAGTCTATCCTTCAATCTGGAATTAATTCAGTTGCTAATCATGTCTTCTCAATTCTATGAATTCTATGAATGAAAAAATCAAACGAATAGTTGCTTTATTCCGGGCTACAAAGGATCACCAGAACGCGCTTCTAGTGGAATATGAGGAACGCAGCACATTGTCATAAGATTTCTTGACCTGAATTCCTGAATACATGTAATGCTTTATTTGATTTTTTTTATATTTAATTATGTTTTAGATATGAACCGGTGTGTTGCATCAACTAATATAGCCTAGAGCCCTCACGGATCTCCTGGGCGGATTCAGGGTCTTTTGAAGCATAATATTCTACCATACTCATCTTAAGTACCTTTAGAGAAAGTAGCGCACACTTTATACGTGCAGGTCCTAGGTTCAACAAGCCAATATTTTCGAGGATGTCGTCCTTATCTAGTTCTTTAATTGAAGTCAGCGACTTGTTCATAACCATTTCGGTTAGCATTGATGCACTAGCTTGGCTTATTGCACATCCTCTACCTTCGAATTTGACGTCCTTCACGATGTTATCTTCAACTTTCAAATAAATATCAATTTCATCTCCGCAAAGAGGATTGCTATCATGAAAGCTTACATCCGCATCCGAAATCCTCCCCTTATTTCTTGGATTCCTATAATGGTCAAGTATTATTTCCCTGTAGATATCCTCACTCAGAGTCCAAACAACCTCCGCGCGCTTTGTAGTGCATCAATCAATATATTAACTTCATCTTTTGAGTTATAAACGTAGAAGCTAACCCTAGATGTAGCAGAAACATCCAACCTTTCCATAAGAACCTGAGCACAGTGATGACCTGATCTCATCGCGATACCGAAGTCATTTAAGATGGTGGCCAAGTCATGTGGATGAATGTCGCCCAAATTGAAAGATATAACTGCACCTCTTTCCTTCGTGACCTTTGGGCCATATATCGTGATACCTTGAAGCTCGTTCATTCTCTCCAATGCGTATTTAGTTATCTGCATCTCATGTTCTCGGATATTCTCAAAACCAAGTGTATTAAGATAATCTATTGCAGCGCCAAAACCTATTACGTCTGCAATGTTAGGAGTTCCAGCTTCAAATTTGTACGGCAGATCATTAAATGAAGTTTTCTGCTTGTGAACTTCCTTGATCATATCTCCGCCTCCAATGAACGGTGGCATCTCTTCAAGAATCTCCCTTTTAGCGAAGAGTATTCCAACTCCAGTGGGACCTAACATTTTGTGAGCAGAGAAAGCCATAAAATCGCAGTCAAGATCTTGCACATCCACTTTCATGTGAGGCACTGACTGTGCAGCATCTATCATCATAGGCACGTTCTTCTCATGGGCAAGCTTCGTCATTTTCTTCACAGGTAGGATAGTACCTAAAACGTTAGACATCTGAGAAATTGACACCAACTTTAAATCGGGATCATTAACCTTTTCGGAGAAATCCTCAATGTCAATACGTCCTTCTTCTCCTATATTCAAATAATCTAACGATGCTCCCACTTCACCAGTTACTAGCTGCCACGGTACGATATTGCTGTGGTGCTCAATTTCAGTTATGAGAACTCTGTTCGCTTTAGTTAGATGCTGGCGAGCCCAACACTTGGCTACTAAATTTATCGACTCAGTTGCGTTTCTAGTAAAAATAATCTCGTCTGCAGATTTTGCATTGATTAACTTGGCAACCCTCCGACGAACTTCTTCATAAGCAAATGTTGCCTCCTCAGCTAATTGATGTACCGCTCTATGAATATTTGAATTATAATTCATGTAATAATTGCTTATAGAGTCAATTACTGCTCTAGGCTTTTGCGTAGTGGCAGCGTTGTCGAGATAGATTAGCTTGTGGCCTCCCTTTAGCCTTCTTTGAAGGATGGGAAAATCCTCCCTTATCTTTTCAACATCTATGGTCGTACTCTGCAACATATTGCTTTTTTTCTCCCTCAGAGAGCGTCCTCAGATAAGCAATATCTCTTATGTCATATTTAAATGAGTGCGCTTGGGGCTTAAAGAGAAGAATGCTATAGCTAAAGTGCGAAATTCTCATTCTATTGTGTCTAACGTCATATCCAGCGTAATCTTAAAACAAATAAGTTAAAGTATTTATTGTGCGTCAGTCAGGTCGGTTCTGCTAGGCAAGTTTAAATTGGAAATTCGGAAAATCAAGAAAACATAGTGACCCTTGTCCTTTGGCGAGAACCATGGCTCAAGCCGTTGACCGACATGGAAACCGGTACCGATGTTTGTGCTGTCTGTAATGTAAGCTTTGAAGTCATGGATTTTGTAACGTCTTGTGAATTCTGTTCCGTTGGAGTGATCCATGATGTCTGTGCGAAGGATCATATTCTTCGTAATCACAAATCATTGTTGGATAAAAAGATAGTGTTACATAGAGACAGGAGACTCCACGACTATCAATAACGCAAGTTGTTCGATTCCACAGGATCAGATTCCTTATATAGCCAGCATTTTACGTACCCGGTTTTAATTTTGAATAGAGGTGGATCCTGCAAACACACCTCCATCGCATGAGGACATCTTTCGTAAAATCTACACCCTTTCAATTCCGACGCCAAGTCAGGGGGATTCCCTTTGATAGAGTCTATTTTGTTGTAATTAGCATGTATTTTAGGGATAGCCTTAATCAAAGCTTGAGTATACGGATGCTTCGGATTAATGAGCAATTCAGAAGATGAGGATAGTTCTACAATCTGTCCAGCATACATAATCCCTATCTTGTCGGCAATCTCAGAAATCAAAGAAATATCATGGGATATCATTACAATATTCATATTTTTTTCAGCTTTGAGTTTCTTCAACAAATTCATTATCTGTGCCTGAACAAGTACATCTAATGCCGTAGTAGGCTCGTCTGCAATAAGGATAAGAGGCTGTAGCAGGAGCGCCATGGCTATAACAACACGTTGTTTCATCCCACCGCTTAACTCATGAGGATATCTGTTGGCAACCGATTTATCAAGTCCAACATCCTTCAGCGCTTGATAGATTGAATGTTCGAAATCTCCCTTAATCTTGTGCTCTTGCATTACCTCATGTAACTGATCGGAGATTCTGTAGACAGGGTCCAAGCTATTCATAGCACCTTGGAAAACTACGGCAATTTTTTTCCATCTCATTTCGCGATTAAAATAACTCTCCGTTAACTCGAGAACGTTTTTTCCGTTAACAATTATCTTTCCTTGTACTATTCTTCCGGGAGGATTTATCGAACGGATGATTGCGGCCCCTAAAGTACTCTTCCCAGAGGCTGACTCACCTACAATGCCAATCGATTCATTTCCACTTATCTCAAATGAAATGTCATCGACGGCTCTAACCTTACCTCGACTTGTGAAATAGTAAACCCGAAGGTTTTCTACTTTCAATCTAGTATCTAGAATGCGCATCGAATCATTTGATTTAGGCCCGCCTTTCGACAATCATTAGATACCAGAGTTCTGCGTCATATGAACCGTACATCTTTTCTTGCTATTTTAATTCAGCGCGGAACGGAAACCATGCCTCTCTCTCTTTTTCAAAAAAAGGTCATGCTCGGGTAATGAAAATAGCTACCGCTATCCCTAGCAGTATTTGAGTCGTTGGGTGTTAAGCATCATTACTATTAGCCAGTGCGCTAGGTTGTGAAATCCGCGACAAAACATAAGGGATTGACAGCGTATGCATCATTAAGAAGGAACTCACCACAATAACAGACATTTTCTTCACAGGCTCCCCACCACGACAGACCTTGCCAACAGGTTATATAACAGAAATGATAATTAAACAAAGTTTCTGTTGAAGACTCCTATTTGCTTGTTTGATGCAAAGACCGGCATCCTGTGCTCGAAGTGCGATGCAAAGTTAACCTCCGGTCAGCTCAACCACGCAGACGTCTTCTCTTCTATCAAACTCGCAAAATTGGCCGAAAAGGACCAAGAGATCAGCAAATTTACACTAGTTGGTTCTCACAAGGTTGATGACGATTATATCCTCTTCCTAAGAACTTCAGATATCATTACCATTAGAGGTAACCCTGCCATTGTTCAAAAATTTGCAGGTGAGTTCAATGCCAATATTTGGTTTGTAGAAGCAGAGGGAACTGATAGGAGATTCATGGAAAACCTCTTTTATCCTCTCCGAGTATTGAATATGAATTTAATCTGGTTACCTGACGGTAATAAGTTGACAAGGGTAATTGTAAATCAAGAATCTGTGAAGAGGTCAAGTGTGCCACTTGATGTTGAAAAAATCAGGAAAGTTGCCAAAGCGGTTAAGAAAATCGAACTCATAGTAGAATTTGAAACGCAATCAAATTAAAACAATTTGGGGTTAACGCATGTCAGAGAAGATAAGCATCAGTAGATCTCATTTCGCAGACTGTATAAGCAACGATCTCGTAGGTAGCGATATCTGTGTAGCAGGGTGGATTGAAGATGTTCGAGACATTGGGAAACTGGGCTTTGTATCGATGAGAGATTTTACAGGAATCATGCAGGTCATAGTCGCTGGCGATCTGTTGGGCGAGATAAGGATGATCCCAAGACAAAGTTGCGTTCTCGTAGAGGGGAAAGTTCAGAGAAGTAAAGCAAAAAATGTTGAAGTTGAAATCAAGGCAAACAAGATTTCCCTGTTGTCAAAGGCTAGTCATCCTCTCCCCATAGATCCAACAGGACGTGTCGAATCCTCCACGGATAAGAGGATTGATTCAAGAGCTTTAGACCTGAGAAACCCCAAGGTTTCAGCGATATTTAGACTACGCTCTACTGCGCTACAGTCGATACGGGATTTCCTTAGGTCGAGACGATTCATGGAGGTAACTACCCCCAAGATCATTGGAACTTCGACGGAAGGCGGAGCGAATTTATTTCGATGCGATTATTTTGGAAAAAAAGCATATCTAGCCCAGAGTCCGCAGCTATATAAAGAGCAGTTAACGATAGGCTTGGAGCGTGTATTTGAAATAGGCCCATATTTCCGGGCAGAAAAATCTCATACTGTGAGGCATTTAGCCGAGTTTACGAGTGTGGACGTGGAAGCAGCATTTCTTGATTATACTGACGTAATGAAGATCGTTGCAGATTTAGTGAGAAAAGTAATCTATGATCTGTTACAGCAATGCACCGCTGATCTAAAATTGACGTTGGAGAAGATCGCGGAGCCTCACATTGTCGCGAGCTCCAACCATGACGAGATAGGCCATAGAATGGAGGAAATATTTGGCGTTTCAGATAATATTGAAGCTGACACCTTTGCGTTGAAAATAGAGCAAGTAACCTATGAAAAGGCTATAAATGAATTAGCAGGCGTCGGGGAACCTTTGTCCTTTGGCGACGACCTTTCTGACACTGCATTACGAAAACTTGGTGATCTGCACAATGGATTTTATTTCATCACCGATTGGCCTATGAAGCTCAAGCCTTTCTACATCCATGAGAAAGAAAAACACCCGGAGCTATCTTGCTCCTTTGATCTTCAATATGGATACCTAGAACTTGTTTCAGGAGGCAGAAGACAGCATGATCCCGAAAAATTGAAAAATAGGATCGTCGAACAGGGCCTAGATCCCAAAGGATTTGAGGACCATTTGAAAGCATTCCAATGGGGTATGCCACCTCACTCAGGGTGGGGATTAGGCTTTGATCGACTTATGATGGTTTTAACAAACTCCCAAAATGTTCGCGAAGTAGTCTTGTATCCTAGAGATGCAGAAAGGATTAGGCCTTAGAAGATAGGATTCTTTTTTTATGAAGAGTGTTGCAGAGAGGAGGATTCTAGATTGACCTTAATCACCATTTTGTCAAGAATATAGGCAGCAAACCTGTGTGACAACGTTGAGTAAATTAGCCACACTACAGGATTAAGTTCCATATACTTCCTGTCAGTTAAAGAAGGAAATGCTTGTGAGGAATGTGAGTGAAATATACCGACCACCTCCAGCTTGCGAGAGCTGATCTCTTTGTATGCACTTATTAGGTCATTTGGATCGATTCTGAAAGTATAAACTGACTCGTCGGCGTTACGCATAGGAACAATACCGCGGACACTGGCTACCTCATTTGATTCACTATCGACAAATCTAGTGTTCCCTTCCAGTAGTGCACACGCTTCAGCAGGGTAGCGCTCTTTTACAATTGTCTCAAGTCTGCGAAGGTGCTCTTGAGAAATGGTGATAGTGATTATCAAAAGGTACAATGATCGAATAAAGTGAAGTGATCTCCAATAGTCAAATCAGAAAAAATTAAAGGCAAGATGATTAGCACGAGTAGGCAACAAATTTGATGTCAACATGACATGGTTAGTAATGGAGTTCATAGATGTATAATCTACATCCACCAATGAATTGTCCCAATATTGCACTAACGTCAGCAGCGAGCTGGCGTTGGTAGATGAAACATTTGTAACAGCATTAGAATTCAAGTTGGACTGATTGCTTTTTGAAGTATCGTTGGTCCCCTCAAAGGCGAAGCTCCCTTTCATGAACGGATGCAATGTGCAGAAGTAATCATACCTATCTTCACTTAGACTTGATGTTTGAAGAATGAATGTATCGCTTGCCATTATCAATGAAGAGTCAAAAGTCTGTCCCTCATCGACTGAACTAGTCACAGTGTGAGGAGCATTGTCATTATTTGTCCATTCAATCGAGTCGCCTCTCGATATGTTGAGGACGGCGGGGTCATAGGAGGGATTGCCTTCCGCTGAGGCACCAGGGGGGATACTTACGCTTACAATCGGTCCAGAGCTAGGTCCTGTAGCGTTGGTAGCGTTCCCTGAAGTTCCACCCTCCGCTGCTGATTGATTCTCACCCGTTGAGGATGTATTTCCAGCTCCCTGTTGCCCTTGTACAGCATCCTGCTCAGAAGGCACCTTTGGAGAAACCAAACCGAAAACGTAAAAGGTTCCTCCACCTACAACTGCTGCGGCGATGAATATCACGCTAATAGCCTTTACATACGGGCTCTCTTTGTAAGATGCCACTATTATCACAGTCGCAGGGATTGCTATTACCATCATTAATCCTATGTAGGCAAATATGCTAGGCACAGTGGTGCTTACAGTTACAGCTGCTGCAATGCCAAATGTAACCAGAAATCCTAACGTGATAAATGTTGCTGATTTGGACCTTGAACTTCTCGGAAATCCATCCTTAAAGATTCCAGCGGAAAGGAAGATCAAACCAATAAAGAGTGTCAATAAAGAGACTGCATGCATTCCGTCGATGAAAGTCTTGGCTATACCTGCAAGAGAGATTCCTACTCCTACTATTCCGATCGAAGTAAGGCCTATGCCTGGCGTAAGTAGGTCCCAATCGCTCATATCGTTATGTTGTTGGGAGCAAACCCAGATAATTAATCTTTACTGGTGTTACCAACTGATCGTTTTTTATCTTACCGAATAGTAGAGAACGAGTTATTTGAAGGGCCAAATGATGGACTGATGAAGAAAAACATTCACCGAACATTTTCACCATCAATTAATTTTAGATGCATTGGCCTTAGCATATGTACGAAATCATATCTCCTTGGTCAAAGAAGTACAAATGTCCATCTCTAGAACCGACAACAAGCATTTCACCTGCAAGACATGGCGATGAGTCTATCATGTCCATAGTCGGGAACTTCCAAAGTAGTTGGCCTGACAATATATCTAGGTAGTATATGTGGGAGTCAAGCGATCCAACGAAAACTTTTAGGCCTCTTGTGAGGAGGGGTGAGGACCATATTTTACCAGCTGTCTTATACTTCCAGATTGAGGAACCATTAGTAGACCTTACACAATGCAGGTGACCGTCAGAGGTTCCCACCAAAATATGCTTTTGGATTTTGGAGGGTGAGGACAGCAAAGGAGATCCTAAATGTGCAGACCAAAGGATAGCACCATTATCTTTGTTTATTCGATAGAGGTTACCGCTCTGAGTTCCTATGTAAACAGAGGGAAACCCGAGATCTTCGCAATCATCATCATCATTTGATAGACAAGGAGAGGAGGATCTGATCTTACCGTTAAGTTCCGTTTTCCAGATCATATTGCCGTCCAAGTCCAATGCATATAACATGCAATCATCTGAACCCACGAAGATCCTGTTTCCATCAGACGAGGGCGAACACCATACCTCACTGCCTGTAGTAAACTGCCATCTGACATCCCCATCGTTGTTTAGCGCATAAATCTTTCCGTCTAAACACCCAAAAACATGAATATCATGGATAGAACAGATTGACGAAAATACTCCCTTTTGCAACTTGAACTTCCATATCTCGGATGCGTCTTGAACATCAAATGCACAGACGTGACTATGCTCATTGACAACGGCTTCACCGCCGACCCAATTTGAAAAAGTTCCCACTATCAGGAGGCCTTTGTAGATCGAGGGAGTTGAAACAATTGGACTGGATGTATTTATATGCCATTTTATAAGTAAACTGCTTATTTCAATTCTATATATCCGACCGGTGATTGTGCCAACATAAACTGACGCATTGTCTGACACCGGTGACGATAGTATGGGACCTAACTTTATCATAGTTTTAAAGGTCGGCTTGCGCAAAAAAGCAGAGGTGGAAGTACCTGTTCTCTGGTTACTGCCTTTGAAGGAAGTCCACGAATCACTTGATTTTAAATCTGATGGCAAGGGCATATGATGTGTTGTTCAGTTCTAAGTAGAGAGTACGTTCTAATTTAATAATATTTTACATATCGACAAAGTCACATGTCTGCAGAGTCACATATAGGCAGAGTTGTTAATAAGGTATTATCTCTGAGGGACTAACACTTAAAAATAGGCGAAGATACTCCACGGTCTATAGCTTGGCCGCCAGAAAGAACACTTCACGAAAAAAGAGGTTAATAAAACGTGCAAGGCAGAATAGACCTGTACCGGCATGGGTTATCATTCGTACACACAGACATGTTAGAACAAATCCCAAGAGGCGTCTCTGGCGAAGGACTGATGTTAATGTCGGTTGAAAATAGAGGTGGGAAGAAGCATTAATGTCTGTAAATGAATCTCCTGAAGAGAGCATCTATACTGTTAATTTCAGAAAAGCCTGGATCACTCCAGAGTATAAGCGAACAAACAGGGTAGTAGGGATATTACGGGAGTTCGCCACAAGGCACATGAAGACTGACGACATAAAGATTGATCAGTATCTGAACAGATATTTATGGCAACGAGGGAAACGAAATCCCCCAAGAAGAATCCGTGTTCGAATGACTAAGGACGAGACTGATACTGTCGTAGTTTCACTTTATGAGGAATTCAAAGAACGAAAATCTCCTACAGAAGATCTTGACTTGAAGCAAGAAGAGACGGCGGAGGAAAAATCAACGGAAAAGAAACAAGAAGGGGACGTCAAAGAACAGGTTGAGCCTGGTGATTCACTGAAACTAGAAGGCAAAGATGCGACTGCAATCAAGTCTGATGACAATGTTAAAAAAGAACCCGTTCAAAAAAAGGTCGAGATCCCAAAGAAGAAATCTTCGCGAAAGAAAAAATCCCCTGATTAAGACTCCTGAATTTCGTTCTTCAACTTTTGTTCCATTCTGGTTACTGGATAACTTTGACAGTTTGAATTGAAGGTTCTGATAGACAGTCCAAGATATTCTGATAGAAAGTCCGAGATATCTGAGTAGGCTACTAGGGATGATCAACAAAAATTAAAATAATCCATGAATTAACTCAGCTTCCTATGGGGAATAAGAATATGAAAACCAGTGGAACCGAAATTAAGACTTTTGCAGTAGTGGTTCTTCTATCTGCTGTTATTTGTCTACCTATTCTGTGCGTCCAGCAATCATTTGGTCAACAGCAACAAAACAAAAGCAGCAATAATTCCACACAAACCATTAACCTTCAAAATATTACATCTCAGCAAGAGCCACGTTCTGTTAACGAATCAGAATTCGCCACTTATGTCTCTCCTGAATTAGGTATACAGATCGAGCATCCAATTGATTGGTCCCCTATAATTAGAGAATTCGCTGATGATGTCCAAGTTCTGGAATTCAATGCTAGCAGGTCAGAAATGATGCAGCTGCTTCCACCCACAGTGCGTATCTCATCTGCTCCACAGCCTGACATCCAGAGTCTGGACCAGTTGAGTAAGAGTTTAATTACGATAGCAAGCGAATATCCAAGATTTGATCTCAAGGAGAATGCTACTCAAGCTCTAGGTAACGTTACTGCACAAAAGGTTCTTTACACCTATGGAAGTGGAGATCCTTCACAACATTTTACACTCGAAGCTATGGACATTTGGACTCTAAGGGATGGAACAAGGTACGTATTCTCGTACATTGCTCCTTTGTCAGAATTTTCGCTTAATCTACCTGTTGTAGAGCACATGGTTCGTTCGTTGTCCTTTGAGTAAGCTCTAGATTAATATCTACGATGTGTAGGTTGAGGCGCGCTCCATGAGGGTGAAAGATATGTTTAACATGCCCAAACGCTTTAGAGCTTTCAAACAATAGAGGTGTGATATCCATGGCTTCTAAAGAAAAAATGTTACATCTTGCCTCGTCAAAGAGTCAAATGAATTCCGATGATTATGTAGATTCTATTGATTTCAAGAGTCTCAATGGTATTTCGTCACGCAAGGTCTGGATAGAAGCATATGGTTGTTCGGCTAATGTGGCAGATTCTCAGGCGATCGCAGGGGTCCTGTCAACGAGCGGGTTTGAAATCGCCGAAGAAGACGAAGAGCATGCCTTGAACATAATTGTTACCTGTTCCGTGAAGGATACTACTGAGCATAGAATGATGAGCAGGATAAAGAACCTTTCGTCAACTGGAAAGCCACTTATAATTGCAGGGTGTCTGGCAAAAACTGAAACTGCAAAGCTTGAAAGACTTGTCAGCGGCGCTTCGTTATTGGGCCCTAGGTCACTAACCAAGACGGTTAGCTGCGCGAACGCAGCAATTAGAGGTATAAAGTCTATTGAATTGGAGGATTCAGACGGGCGGGAAAAATTGAACGTTCCTAGAGTGAGAATCAATCCGATTGTTAGCATTATTCAGATAGGTGTCGGATGTATGAGTGAATGTTCATTTTGTCAGACCAAACTTGCTAAAGGGCAGATAACCAGTTATAGGATTGGAGATATCCTGCGTGCTATAGAGAATGATACTAGAGATGGTTGCCGAGAGGTCTGGCTTTCATCTACTGATAACGGCTGTTATGGTTTTGATTTAGGCACTGACATCGTCGAATTATTAAGAAAATGTGAATCAATAGCAGGAGATTTCAGAATCAGGATTGGGATGATGAACCCAATGTATATGGGGCCATTAAAGGGGAGACTGATTTCACTTCTTGAAGAGTCCTGCAGAATTTACCGATTCCTGCATATCCCGGTCCAGAGCGGCAGCGAACGGATCTTGCGGTCGATGAAAAGAGGCCATACTGTCAAAATGTACAAAAGTGTAGTGGAATCTTTTAGGGATAGGTGTCCTGATATTACGATTGGGACAGATATCATTGTTGGCTTCCCAGGCGAGAGTGAGAAGGATTTTGAGAATACCTTACAACTAATTTCTGAAAGTAAACCTGACATCGTTAATTGTTCTAGATATAGTGCTAGGCCTGGGACATCTGCTCGTTTGTTGGAAGGTAGATTGGCCACTGAGGTAGCCAAGGATAGGAGCGCTCGCGTTCACGAACTTGTCACAAAGATAACTCGTGAGAGAAACATGCAATGGATTGGATGGAAGGGTAGTATTGTCATTGACGAAGTAAATCAAGATTTTGTACAAGGGAGAAACTATGCGTATAAACCAATTTTCATTCGAAAAGGAGATTTCATCAATGGTTCTCCACAACTGGGGGATCAAATCATAGTGCAGATACAGAACCACACATCCCGTGCATTAGAAGCAGTCGAGCTTGGCTGAAGACGCACACAGTGGTTGAAAAGGCGGTTATCTTGACAAAAGGGGAGCCAAAACCTAACAAAAGTATAGTACGATTTATCGTAACTTTTAACTAGTATAAACTATACTCCCTCTGAAGGGGGTTGTGGGACTGCTAGAAAATCTTTCAAGTGATAGTTTGATCAAGATAAGAAAACCTGTACTTCTTTTAGGTGTAGGCGGCGTAGGAAGCCGACTTGCCTCAAGGATTGCGAAGGAATTGAGGTGTTCATGTTCGATAGTTACAGATGATGAGATGTGCGAAACGGGCGGATATCCTACTGTCTTGATAAACACCGAATCATGGGTTAATCCTTCGGGCAGAAAATTAAGGTTCTACGCTCAAGCATCAGCGGATAAAATAAAGTCTTTGATAGCAGGCTACAACACTGTTCTGATCATAGGTAATCTGGCCGGAAAGGCAGGTATCGCACTTTGTCCGACAATTTGTAACATTATCAAGAATCATCAACCTTTTGCCTCTAACCAAACCAGCGACTGCCCATCATCTAAATCTGATTCGCCGCAGCAATTGACAACAACAGCCAATATTGACGTCATTTCCTTCGTTAT
The DNA here is from genome assembly GCA_050748485.1 of Nitrososphaeraceae archaeon. Taxonomy (GTDB): domain Archaea; phylum Thermoproteota; class Nitrososphaeria; order Nitrososphaerales; family Nitrososphaeraceae; genus TH5896. The sequence goes on from JBOGPP010000193.1 coordinate 68,366, forward strand.
TATGCCTTTCAAATTTGAAAAAGGCCGTATTTTTGAAGCAGGTGTTTCATTGAGAAGGATCCGAGAATCTGCTGGTGCAGTAGTCGTCATTGACAATGATGCCCTTCTGGACAACAATCCTGACTTGACAATTTCACAGTGTTATGATCTCACTAATCGAGCTATATTTGACACTATTTCTTCGATGTATAAAACAGAGTTCAACGGTGATCTGAATTTGTTAGGCATTGGAAGACCTGATAGAGATTCAGTTTCATCTTCAGCGATGGACTCACTAGCAATGTTACTGGATACTGCTGATGCAGATTCCGTAAGGCGTACTCTAGTGTATGTTATGGGTGGAGATAGAATTTCCGTAGGTGCGATGGATCGTCTTGTCAATACAGTACAGGCAATCTTTAGAAAGGACAATTTGAGCGACGTGAATTTGATGATGTCTAGTCCTGGATACGTTAGCGTGAATCTCATTGCTTCTGTTATCACTAGGACGAAGTTCGATAGTTATGATCCTTTGTCCGAAATTATACCTTCAAAGAATAATCTTGACTGCGACGAATTGGATTGTTCGCCTGAATTCAGTTTAGATATCAGAAGCGTTGAATAGGCTACAAGGCCATACGTGCACCACTATGCTGTTTTTCTTTCTTCAATTTGGAAATGTCATATTTAGTCAGATGCTTTCTGGATCCTCATGGATTTTTCTCTTCCCAACCGTCATTTCACATAAATAACTTGGGTATGCTTTTCAAGATGAATGGCGATATAGAAGTTGTCATCAGCATTCATTTCGTTCTCCAAGGCGCGAAGTTGCCTGACGACTTTTCCAGTGGCAATTCAAAGAACTTGGCTATTAGATTGTAATCAAATTACAAAATGGCTACAAATACCTGGCATGTGCGTCGTCAACCAAATTCCTTCACTAAAATCCGCCAACAATCGTCGACGCAATGTCTATGTCAAGTCAGCTTTGGTAGTCTGAAAAGACACACTATCTCTACGCAATTTCTAATTCCCTTCTGTCATAGTTTACAGGCTTGTCAGATTTAGTTTGGTTTGGCGAGTTCTTTATTCCTATTCGAAGCTCTTAGGAGCTCGTTATAGCACTCACATCTCTCGTAAATCAACATTACCTTACCGCACCTTTCGCACAATTTGAAGTGAACTTCGTCTTCTTGCCGTTGGCCAGTCATTAGAGCCATATATAACATTCGTCTTCAAGGTATAAAAATTTGACTTGACTAAACAAAATCTAAAGTAAATCATATTAAATTGGCGTATTCAATCAATTTGTAACTTAATTTATATGATTTAATAGATTTCTTACTGATTACAATCTCTACTCGGACTGTGAAAGAAGACGGGATTGAATAATTTGCTGTGTCGCATCTATGAGAAGCTCAGCATCCTTCATCGTGTGAATAGAAGAAATCGCACCCATTTTTTTGGGAAGGAAGAATATGTTGTGTTTTGCGATGAGGGCAAAATGGTATTTTCTCAGCAAACCCTTGTCAGATAATCCAGCGTCTAGCGCAGAGCTTATTTTTCTTATATTCTGGTTGAGAAAATGAGTCATAAATAATGAACCGACCCCTGTTATGTCTACATCAATGTGCGCGTCAGAGAATACCCTTTCCAATCCTTCTCTTATCCTAAGACCGATCTTGTTTATCTTAGGGTAGATAGTCTCCTTGTTCTGCTTGAGATATTGCAATGTCGCTAAGCCGGCTGTCATAGTCAGCGGATTAGAGGCAAAGGTCCCACCTCCAATGTAACAAACTATCTCACCCTTTTCTCTTCCGACTGGATTACACAATGACATAATATCCTTGTCACCGCACAATACCCCGATTGGCAAACCTCCTCCTACGATTTTTCCTAGGGTAAACAAGTCAGGTTCCAATTTGTATTCATCTGCAGCCCCTTTAAAGGAAAGTCGAAACCCTGTGACGATCTCATCAAGTATAAAGAGAGCATCATTTGACTTTGCAAATTCCTGTAAACCATGGAGATATTCCCTCTCGGGGATGATACAACCTGCGCCGCCAAGAATAGGTTCTACGATTATGCAAGCCAGATCATCTCGTATTGTGTTGAGAATTTTTAGAGATCTCTCTAGATCATTAAATGGAATCGATTCGACAAATTGCTCTTCATCTTCTATTAGGCCCAATCCCTCGTCTAGTTCGAAAGGGTAATTGACCGATTGGAGTAGATTGGTGTTATACCCGTGCCATCCTCCCACGATCTTTGCGACAACCCTTCTTCCAGTTCTAGCCCTGGCAAGTCGAACTGCGTACATAGTAGCCTCAGATCCCGTACTAGAGTAGCGAATTAATTCGGCCCGGGGCATCCCCTCTTTTATTGCGTGAGCAAGATCCAAGCTAAGTTTGTTGGCAGTACCAAATAACGTTCCATGGTTGGCTTGATTCCTCACCGCCGCAGCAACGACTGGATGTGAATGACCAATCAATAATGCCCAGTGGCCCATCCAATAATCAGTGAACTCATTACCATCCACGTCGCGCAAGAGCTTTCCCTTCGCTGATTTCGTATAGAAGGGATAAGGTTCGAAGTGTCTAATATTGTGGCTGATACCTCCTGGAAAGCACGATAAGGATTTTTTATATAGGTCACGAGATTCCCGTGTCTTGTTAAAGTATTCTTTTTGAATTTTAGTGGTTACTGCCTGATTCATCGGTCGCTAACTACCTTCTCAACACCTTTTAATTGTTAGCTCTATTTCAATTCGGTCAACAGGCAGAGCAGTATTATAGTCCTTCTACAGATAAGGGGATTTAGATAATTATCGAGCTAAAGTACTGGTCGACTTGGATAGCGGTATGCATTATTTTGCCTGCCCATTTCCATAGCACATCATCCTATCCTAAACAATTTTCATGTTGATAGGAGATAGAGCTGAATATTCCCTATGATGGTAACGTATGAGCCGCAGAATATCATTTCCTGCGAACGTTTATATTGAAATCCAGTGACAGATTTGTAGAACGTGGACTAAAAGGCGGCGTCAGTGATGATCTCTCAATAATAATGGTCATAGTGCCATTTAATGATTCACTGACCTCCAGTTACGCTCATATCATGGAGATTCGATGAAAAATCGTATCTGACTTAGGTTACACGACCCGCACAATAACAAACAGTCCGACAGTACTCTAAATATATAAAACGACATGGATCGACTCCGGTTGATCCTGCCGGACCCGACTGCTATCAGAGTGGGATTAAGCCATGCGAGTTAACGTAGCAATACGTGGCATACGGCTCAGTAACACGTAGTCAACATGCCCAGGGGACGTGGATAACCTCGGGAAACTGAGGATAAACCGCGATAGGTCAAGATTTCTGGAATGAATCATGGCTTAAATCTATATGGCCCCTGGATTGGACTGCGGCCGATCAGGCTGTTGGTGAGGTAATGGCCCACCAAACCTATAACCGGTACGGGCTTTGAGAGAAGGAGCCCGGAGATGGGCACTGAGACAAGGGCCCAGGCCCTATGGGGCGCAGCAGGCGCGAAACCTCTGCAATAAGCGAAAGCTTGACAGGGTTACTCTGAGTGATTTCCGCTAAGGAAGTCTTTTGGCACCTCTAAAAATGGTGCAGAATAAGGGGTGGGCAAGTCTGGTGTCAGCCGCCGCGGTAATACCAGCACCCCGAGTGGTCGGGACGATTATTGGGCCTAAAGCATCCGTAGCCGGTCCTGCAAGTCCTCCGTTAAATCCACCCGCTCAACGGTTGGGCCGCGGGGGATACTACAGGGCTAGGAGGCGGGAGAGGCAAGCGGTACTCGATGGGTAGGGGTAAAATCCACTGATCCATTGAAGACCACCAGTGGCGAAGGCGGCTTGCCAGAACGCGCTCGACGGTGAGGGATGAAAGCTGGGGGAGCAAACCGGATTAGATACCCGGGTAGTCCCAGCTGTAAACGATGCAGACTCGGTGATGGGCTGGCTTCGTGCCAACCCGGTGCCGCAGGGAAGCCGTTAAGTCTGCCGCCTGGGGAGTACGGTCGCAAGACTGAAACTTAAAGGAATTGGCGGGGGAGCACCACAAGGGGTGAAGCCTGCGGTTCAATTGGAGTCAACGCCGGAAATCTTACCGGGGGCGACAGCAGTGTGAAGGTCAAGCTGAAGACTTTACTCGACAAGCTGAGAGGAGGTGCATGGCCGTCGCCAGCTCGTGCCGTGAGGTGTCCTGTTAAGTCAGGTAACGAGCGAGACCCCTACCGCTAGTTGCTATCGCTACTCTCAGGAGTGGCGGGGCTAATTAGTGGGACCGCCGCCGCTGAGGCGGAGGAAGGAGGGGGCTACGGCAGGTCAGTATGCCCCGAAACCCTCGGGCCACACGCGGGCTGCAATGGTAAGGACAATGGGTTTCAATCCCGAAAGGGGGAGGCAATCCGTAAACCTTACCACAGTTATGATTGAGGGCTGAAACTCGCCCTCATGAATATGGAATCCCTAGTAACCGCGTGTCATCATCGCGCGGTGAATACGTCCCTGCTCCTTGCACACACCGCCCGTCGCTTCATCGAAGTTGGTTCTTGGCGAGGTGATGCCATATTGGTATTATCGAACCTGGGGTCAGCAACGAGGGAGAAGTCGTAACAAGGTGGCCGTAGGGGAACCTGCGGCCGGATCACCTCCTTTAACGTGACTGTCGGACTGGTTTGTGTAAAGGGCCGTGTAATCGAACAATTGGATGCAATTCTCCAATAAAAGAAGGAAGTCTTAGTCCTTTGGAGGATGAAGGACGTAGTAAATGTGAATTTACGATGATCGTCGCGTATAGGAAAGTCAATTTAAGACAGACTCAAGACAGAAAAAAAAGACAAAATTATGTGGTGAAACTGAACTGAATAACTATATTCGTGAGATAGATAATCTAAACAAGAAAAACAAACACAACTAATTAGTTACATGCTGGATATGGTAATGTTCGCGCAAACGTGTGTGCATTATGTATATTTGGTGATACTATTGTGTACTCTGAAAGGATAGGGTACAGAAAGATAAGTGTTAATGGCAGATAGAAGACTTGTATGTATACTTGTTTATGTAGCAATACATATTCAAAATATACAAACAGATACAGAACATACAAGGAAGTGTCAAATCAGATCTTTAGACTCATCAGAAAGCGTTCATGCGGGTACCAAATTAATTTCACAGAAATGCGAAGGATTTAGGTGTGCAAAGACGCCGGTTGGGGAATGACTAGGCTTGGTAAGCGATGAAGGACGTGGCAAGCTGCGATATGCCTGGGGGAGGTGCATGCGACCGCTGATCCCGGGA
>JBOGPP010000194.1:0-29261 GCA_050748485.1 Nitrososphaeraceae archaeon
GTATCAACTATCTGTTTCTGTATGTACTACTACTCGTGTAGCGCCTGTATAATTAATAATCATATTTTGAACTTTGGTAGCAGTTTTGTGTGCATCCTCTAATGTAAGAGAATTAGTCATGGTTTCATTTTTTGAAGTAAGGCAGATTGTCAAAGTTATATGCTGTTCTCCAGTTACATCATCGAATACTCGAATATCCCTGAAATCGAGTACTTCATCGACAGATAGAATTGCTTCTTTTATTTTCATCAAGTACTCGCGGCCTACCCTTTTCTCAGTCCCTGCCATTGTTAGGTCTTCTACCGAGGATTCAATCTCCAGATGGGTAGTTATGTCTTTTATCTGTAGAATTTGTTTTTTCAATCTGTCTTCAAAGGAGTCTACGATGGAATGAGCGGTGTTAAGATCGAGACTTGGCCCCATCTGTACATCCAGATACAAGTGCAGTGGCGGTTCATTAGAAGCGTAGAGAAGTTCCGTCTCCTCCTCATTTAACACAGTATTATAGTATCGCTGCGGAGGAGAAGCTAATGAAGAACCAGTAGAAGGCAAGAGGGGAGAGGATATCCTTGATACGTGCAATGAGTGAACATTTCTTATACCTTCTGTTTCGGCAGCAATTAATCTAATCTTATCAAAAATAGTTTCATTCGCAGTTTCTGTCGCATCTACATGTACCAATACCTTGGAACTAGGCAAGATGCTTTCTATTTTTTGTTCTACAGCTGTTGCTGCCCTGTGAGCTCTCTCATGAGTAAAAGTTCTGGGAACTTCAATATGCATCTCAACTAAAGTTTCCGATCCAATGTTTCTAATTCGGATGTTGTGAGGTCTGGTCACACCTTCCAATTCTGATACTGCTTGAATGACTTGCCGGTATATACCCTTAGGTGCTTTGTCCAACAATACACCTAACGTCCTTCTTCCTAATCCAAGCGAAGTATATAATATTACGGCTGCCACCGCAAGGGCAGAATACGCATCGGCATTAGGTATATCAAACAAGAATACTATGAGTAGGCCAGCAACGACTATAGCAGAAGAGAACATGTCTAGTCGAAAGTGGAGTCCATCAGCTTCAAGCGCTTGACTATCAAATTTTCTTGCAGCCCTGTACAAAGCTTTTGATCTACCATAATCAATTCCTATCGATACAAACATAATCAATATGGAAAATATACTGATCTCCGGTCTAACATCTTCAAAAAATATTCTATTTATCCCTTCATAGGATACCCAACCTGCAACTACAAACAGAAGAATTATTTGGGCTAAAGATGATAAGCTTTCGAATTTTCCGTAGCCATATGTAAATGATAGATCTGAAGGCCGTAACACCATACGTATGGCATAAAGTGTGACCAGGGCGGCGATGAGATCAAGACCTGAATGCATGCCTTCCGACAAAATGCCAAGACTATTTGTTAGAGCGCCAATAGAAAATTTTAATATCAGTAATCCAGCAGAAGCAATTATTGAAGCTATAACTACCCTTACCTTTTCTTTATGTGCCGCTTTGGCCTTGTCTTCTACTTCTCTTTCTTCTTCTATCCCTGAATTTGTTATTTCATAGTTTGTAGGTTTATGCATGCATTCATAGTTATGACGGCAATGATCAGCCTTCCCACTTACCACTAAAATAAACGATCCATTAAATTGAGATATATACCTATGTAATAGATGTAGCTAACTTCGTTAATAGCGTTTACAAAAAATGTGCTAAGGTAAACAATGGAATTGTGGTGTTAAAGCCAGCTATCCTAACTTTGTCGAGGAAAAGTGTGAGATAGTTGGGTGGCTGCATGACGTTTAACGTTTTGCTATTTACAGCTTTAGCAGCATAGCTCGTATCGGTTCCAGAATCATCATACTTTTTAATCCTCAATATAGTTGATATCGATATCTCGTCAACAAATAGGGATTCTCAAGTATATGTTCCGTATTGAAAAGGATGCTTAGCTTCTATAGTATTTTAGTAGCATTCAAATTAAAGAGTAGATCATGATCTTGGTAGTAAACTTGAAAAAAATGGGATCAGTGACTTAAATCATGCAGTCTAATTCCTTAGGGATCCCAAGTATAACCTTATGTCACTATCGACTTGATGATCTTTGCTTCCATAAGGAATTAATGCATCTCTCTATCTGCACATTTATTCATTTTCAATATAGACTAGTTACTACCAACATGTAGCAAATGAAAATTTAAGTTATTGGCATCTTCGTCCTTTAAAGCCCAAAAGTCATAGTGGCCAAATTTCCTATAACCATATTTGTTAAGAATTGTTTTTCCTGCGATACCAGAAAGGGAATCTGCCGTGTGAACGAAAGACTTCAAAAAATCAAGATTGCTGTTCATGTTAGAATTTATAGCTTGACTGAGATTTTTCCATTGCTCCAGGGTTGCTTCGCTTAATGCCGATACCCACAAAGCGTCGTAAGCATTTCAGATTTGATTGTTAGATGAAAGGTACATCCTGGTATTTTAGAATTCAACTGCATCTTTTAGGTGATACATCCTTTGAAAAAACCAACTAGCCATATTCTGAATAATCTCCAGAAGGGTTAACACACACCCTTAGCTTGGGTCTATTCTAACTCTGCTCTAATGCGTCTTAACAGTTGTTCTGTAGTAATTGGCTTCTTGATGAAACAGCCTATACTCTTGAGTGGATGCACTTCTCTTGCTGCATCCATATTTATTTCTCCTGAAGTCATAAAACAAACCCTAACATTGAGGTCCTTCTGTAATAATTTCTGGGCTAATTGAAAGCCATCCATCAAAGGCATGTTAACATCAATTAGTAATAGGTTGTAGAAATTAGGTTTAAATTCTAATAAAGCCGTTACCGGATTATCATAACTATAAACCTGTATAGTTAAATCACTTTCTAGTCCGATCCTTAGGGTAAACACAATATCAGAGTTATCGTCGACCACTAGAATTCTCTTGTACTGTTGGGGATTTTCAGATAATAGTGATGAAGATGATTTTACTTGGTCTGGTTCTAACTTTCTAGTATAAACGGTCCCATTCTTGGGGTCTAATCCATCTTTAGGAAGTTCTTTATTCATGTCGTTCTAACGTCCACTGATTATATTCAAAGTGAAAGTCAAGGAATAAAAATTTTGTGATGTTTTTTAACAGATGATATGATATTTCCATCTGCCGAAATTAGAGGAAGAAGATTTTTTACTTGTACTAGAACATCATTGCAAATCCCGAAGTTTCTCTTTATTTTTGTCGATTAATGACTGTCTGCACCGGATCTTCTGGTCGACGGATATAAATGAGAAAGGGTAAATTCTATCCGAATATTCAGGTCACTTCATCAAATATGTGATATAGGTGATAATAGTGGTAGTACCATGAGATAGTCAAGGTAATCATGCAGAAATAGAATACGTTATCAATCTCCTACCGTATTACCCATTCCGTGGAACCATTTTTTTAGGTGCATCAAGTATAAGTTAATCCTCCGACAACAAAAGATAATAAATGAATTACTTGGCATGCTTTCAATAAATAAAGCCTAGCTTAAGAACCAAATCACATGATTACAATAATTAAAAGGGAGAGGAGTTGAAAGGAATAATTTTAAAACCTTTCAATCCCAGATTTACTTACTTAATAGCAATGTAAACGTAAACGTAGCTCCTTTTCCATCTTTATTATTTTCGGCCCAAATCTTACCACCATGTGCTTCAATTATATTCTTTGCTATGAATAACCCAAGGCCAGTTCCAATATCAGATTTGGTTGCAAATTTTGAGAATAATCTCGATTGTATTTCGGGATCTATGCCGCTGCCGTTGTCCTTTATTCTAACAAATACATGGTCGTTCTTTTCTAGAGTATGGATATTATGATTGTCTGACATAAGAGAATCTGCCTTGCTTATTGATATAGATATAACTCCATTAACATCTGTAAACTTAATTGCATTGTTAATTAAATTCGATAACACTTGGAAGAGCCTTGATTTATCGGCTCTCACGTAATAATCAACACCATCATTGCTTTTGTCATTTAGAAATTGAATGGTTAATCCTTTTTCGGCTACCTGGAGATTAGTATTTGATATATCTTTTATCACATTTCTTATCTTTTCACTTAGATTTGTTCTCTCCTCGTTTAATCTTAGTGTACCCGCTTCAATTCTTGATACATCAAGAATGTCATTTGTAAGGTTTTTAAGCCTAATGGAATTTCTTCTTAGGGCCTCCAGAGAGTCATGTGTGTTACGATCTCCCTTATTAAGACCTTCTTTATTCAAATTATAGTCATGTTCAAGTAGTTCAGTATATCCAACTATAGATTGGGTCGGCGTTCTTAACTCATGTGCTGCTATGTTGATAAAATCTTGTTGCATTTTCTCATGAACTTTTAGCTGTTCGTACGCTGATTCGAGTTCTCCTGTTCTTCTTTTCACTTCAGTATCTAAATTACTACTCCATTTAATGAGAAAGATAATTAGGATAATTGCTGCAGCTGTAGTAATTGCAAGTAACGAGAAAGTCTCTATTCTCTGTGTAAAGAGTATATTCTCGAATTGCAAATATATTTGTGAAGTGGGCGTCACAATAAAGACGACATACGCTGGTCTACCAGTCTGGTTGTCTTCAGCAATGGGGATAGGAAATCCTGTTGTCAACCTTTCTCCTAAACCAAGAGTATAAACAGCATCGCCTGACTCCCCTGATAATACCTTATTCATTAAATCATTCAAATCTTCATTATGTCTGGTAAAGTTCTGCGTATATTCGTCAAAGAAACTCCTACCTATTAACTGTGGATTGCTATGAACTAAATGGGTTGCATTTCTATCGAGGGCTACTAGGTATTGTGATTTGATGTCATAGACATTTCCAAACCTTTTAAAGAAATCAATGGTCGGTATCAGCGCTCCTACAAATCCTTGATATAGCCCTGTTTCTCTATTTATAATTGGTTGTGTTAATACTATTCCATAAGTACCATCAAGCGAAAGAAAACCGGTAGAGAAGACAGGTTTTAAAGTTGTCTTGGTCTGATTCGCATAGTCTCTAAATGAGACGTCTCTGCCTACCAAAGACCTTTGGCGTTCTTGATCTGAAGCAATGAGTGTGATTACGCCATTTCTATCTACGATAAATAAATTATCTGCTTTTCCTACCAGTCGTTTAGTTTCATTATACATCTCTTGTAGAATTTGTTCGGTCCTATTTTCAATCAAATCACCTTGTTGTACATGAACCGAATTCGCAACGACCTTTAGTTTCGACAGAATTGAATCTATATTTGATGCTACATGTTGTGAGATCGCATTGTTTGTATCTAATTGCCGTAGTCGCTGCTGGTCAAACAGATTTGTTTTTATGCTATCTTCGGTTAGATCTTGAAGAAAGAAATACAAGCCGTATGAAAGAGATACTATTAAAATAATTGAAATGATAATTATTTCTTTGAATCTTTTAGGAAATTTCAATCTATCATTACACAATCATTAGAATACTATTATTTGCGATACTGTGAATTATTATGCCGTGAATTCTTGTTGGTAACTTAAACACCCTAACCCTATTCCTTTTTGTCTGTAGCTGCTTCTATGGTCTTCTGCTTTTCCTTGTTAAGTTCATCGAGAGTCATAGAATCTGCTGAGGTTATAATGCTGCTATTTGCCTCCAAATTTCCTTGAACAGATATAACCGCATACTGTGAATTTCTCAAGATCTCAACAGTAGAGTCACTGTTAGAAGGTAGTTGGAGTTCTAACTCTTCTAATGGAACCACAGAACCGTAATCATCAATGTCGAGCTTAGTTACATTAATTATTCTATTGTCATTAAAAATACCATTTACTTTAACTAGCATGATCTATATTTCAATAAAAACACAATCAAACTATTATACGTTAAGGCAGTGACGGTAAATAATACTACCTTGATTTGAGCAATTAATAGAAACCTATCTTACCAAGTTGTTCATGACATATGTTCTACTACGAGATAGCATCTTCAAGGAGAATTGTAGAACTATCATTTACCATAAGGTGCTATATTGGGTACTCGGGTGAACCTATCGGTCAATATTTGCATTCAGTTTGCCAATCAATATTAATGGAAAATGACCCAAGTCAATGTGGACATTCTGTTAGTGATTTATTCTGGATACAAATCGTCTGGACTGCAGCAACCACTCAATGCATGTCATTCTCATAACACTTAGATGTTGTATATCATAATATAGGAGACAACTTATAGGTTTCATTGTCATCAGGGTCAAGTCAGGTTCCCTGAGCCTTTGATATTTTTAAGGAACCTATTAAATAGATTATGGACAATACATCCGGACTTAGGAAATGACTGAAGATCTCTCAGTCAAAGAAGCAGCGGCATCAAAATCAGAGCGCTTGTCAAAAGACGATCTCCAATATCTTATGGGTTTGCAAGACAAAGCAGAAGACGAGATTGAAACAGAAGGGGATGGAGAAAACAATGCCGTGCGCCTGAACTTTTTGAAGCCGCCGGCCTTAACAACTTCGCCTATTTTCGATTCTCCGGCTTGTGCTCCCAATGCTGCAGTTTGATTAGCTAACCATTCTCTTATATTACGTTCAGATGTTTTTGTCATGGCAGTTAGCTCCTGTGATGTTATCGGTTTTCCTGCATCTGACATGGCCTATACAATCCCAATTTATCTCCCACATATACTAGAACAGCGCTGGCTGCACCTCCTAAATAAGCTACAACTCCGTAAATTCGTGAAGATCCTTTTGATTGATAACTCTACTGTCGCTTGAATGGGGGTTTTACCATTGATCATGTCGTTCCCTGAAATTAAGGAGTATAATTCATTATTTTGTTGATAATGAAGTGATAATTTTGCAAAATTAGGAGAAGGGTGAAATATCTAAGGATTATAACCAGCTATTTGGAGAAATCACCTAGAAACTATTAATTAGCAGACAGATTGTGCATAAAGGCTTAACCGCAGAATTATGATTCCGTCGGCACACATTGAATAATCAGGATAAATTAATAAGATCTAAAAGGTACATCTATGATGATTTTATAGACAGATGGAAGACAAGAACGATCCGAATAGTGAATCATTAAAACTACGTGGCCGAATGGCTATTAGTATACAACACCAAAATATCTCAGCAGCACAAGAGGAAAAAAGATTAAACAACAAAATATCTGAGATGTATGGTGTGGATTCTGATGAAGCAGTCGACATCCACGTCAATTATCATTTTGATCGAATTTCAGCTTTTCTATTAAGAAGAGCTAGGAAAAACGGTATGCTTGAGTCAATGTTTTTTAAGAGGTTAAATAGCTTAAATACTATAGGATACGCGTATAGTGTTGCCCAAGGAGAACTGCCCGAGATGGCCGCAGTAGATATCTTGTACAAACAACTTTGTAATTTGCACAATGAAAATCACCCTTTTGACGATAGATATGTTAGCTTTTATGGGTGAAGATCATGCTCGTTTCCCTGCTATAGAGAGATGATCGATCGTGTTTCGCGTAAATTCCTTTTTCCTGATTGAAAATCGAGAATACGGTCCATCTATCAATACATCACAAGTGCATTAAACACCTAGAATATTAGTTGGCTAGATAATCAACTTGTGATAGTACATAAACTGTTTATATCCAGTATCGAAATCCACTTTTATATCCTTTATTAAATCAATAATTTTTTTATCTTTCAACATATATCTAAGAGAGTAATCTCTTCGTTCTTCAAGAATATTCTCTTCTAAATCCTCCTTATTTTGTATCTTATAAGAATTGATTAAATCTCCTAATTGAGATACTAAACTAAAAGCTAATAACCTTGTCTTTTCCTCTAATCTATTACCTAGGAGTACCACTATATCATAGTATATATATAAAAGTGGAAAAGGAGGCCTATCTTTGCCAAAGTCTCTAATGAAAGGATTATTTGAATGCATTTCATAGTACTTTTTAGTATGGAACTGAAAATACTCTCTATTATAGAAATCAACTGTTCTAGCTAATTCTTTATTTTCAGAATCACCATCAGTGTTGCACCTCTTAAGTCGTTTTTCTAACCTTTCTTCATATTTTCTAATTTCATTCTGAATATTAAGATCTACTGACTTGTTATCCAGATACGCCATATATTTTTGTATCACATAATCAGGTGGCAAAATATCGGCTATTTTGTATCTGTCAAATCTTGTCCAGAATTCTCTGCAAATATCTCTGGTAATCGACCCGCATTCGTGCAAGTAATCACCTATATCTCTTGTCGGGAATTCTTTTAATAAATGGAAGGAGTCAATGGTCTGCTCCTCAAAGAATTGTAGCACTAAAGACTGAATAACAACATTCTCTTTGTTCATAAGAATAAATTCGTCGTCATCTCCCATCGCCATGTCTAGATTAGTGATTAGCCCATAAGGTGTTATCTTATAGTGTTTCGCACCTCTTTCGAAATGTTCGTTAACTTTCTCTATCAACTGTAATTGCGAAAGGCGTTTTACTCTCTTATGTACATCTTTGTATGCTGAGCTCCTTGTTCTACCATACTCCGTAGCTTCCATCTTGAGTTCCTTAAAGATACCATATACTGACTGAGATTCGCTAAAAGCAAAATAATCTAGGATGCGATATTCCATTTCGCCTAGATCAGGAGGCCTATAAGTTGACATCAACCACGTATACTCAAAATAGGGCATATGGGGATAGGTCTCCCTATGTCTTATATATTACTTGTCAAAAAGGGAATCCTGATGACAAGCACAGACAAGTTAAGCAGGAAGTTGTTAGGCACAACCTGGCTCGCAGGGAATGCTTCGTGTACACTAGTAATACCAAAATCTTTAGCTAGAGAATATGGGATCGATCAGCCATCAAATATAGTAATTGAGGGCAGACCTGATGGAATTCTAATTAGGAAAATGGAAATATGAGAAATCAGTTATTCGTAGGAGAGTTTTCCTGCCAACAGATATCATGCATAGAACCAAAAAATGTTTCTAACAAGCAAACAGAACAACAGACTGTTATAACCAAATGCCTACGTGGTTATATAGACGCATTAAAAAAATCGATCAAAGTTGTGTGTTTCGATCCGATGTATCACATTAGATCAGGATCGAATGAATTGAAGCAAGAAGATCGGAAGCTAGATTCAGAAAATGAATTGATTTGGAGTAATGATCTTAATATTTCAAGTAATCTTTATAGCCAAAAAAATGGCGTGAACTATGTAGATGAAAGCAAATACCGTATGCATAGAACCGAAGTAGTGAATGCAGACTGTTCCTTTGATCGCCAAGGAAGTTATCCATTATGACATCAAGACGAACAATAAAAAAACTAAAGGAATTAATTGACAGACAAGACATTTATGCATGTTGCAGAGAGGACTATGTCACCAATGGCCAAATTAATGCAAGCATGGAAGAAATTAGGATAGAAGCTGAAAAATTACAACAAGGCGTAACAGATGAAGATACCCAAAAAAAAGTTGCCGATCTGATTCAGGATTGCAATGAAGCAATGTATTCTCATAAAATATATGTGGAGCAGGAACAGCTGGTAATACTAGAAACTTATGACACAAAGAGAAAATTTGTAGTAATCAGCACTTCTTTTGGAATCGGTCATAATCTAATAATAGCATGCGAATATGATGATGCCATACAGAATGGAAAATCAGTGTTAAATAATGACTATCTTATAGCTATAAAAGTTAGTCGTCAGACCTATCACGAAGCATATCAACACATAGATCGAGTGCGAAGAAACAGTGGAGAATCTTCATTACTATATGGTCGTAAAGAGGCACATACTACCTGGGTATATGATTGAAACTCTATTCATATATTTTTTAGGAATAGCCAATAGAAATGTTAGTGTCAAAATTTAATGGAGTGAAACTAAATGAATTTTCAATTTTACACATTTCGAATACTTGGGGATTTCAGACAAAGCTACTTGTTACAGCAAGTGATATCCAATGACACCTTGATGACAATGACAGGTAACACGTCGTCATCCTAAGACAAGCTTGAGGAACTATCATACTTGAGTGATCTGATCGAAGCAATGATAATGCATATTCATCATATAGTTTATGAGGAACATAGACCATGCACTTATCTAGATTTCAAAAAATTTGAGGTTGATGGAAAGGAATACAAAATTGCACACGGTACTTTTCGAAATAATGTTTCGAGTTTAATGAAAGAAGGACTAGTTGAAGTTTCGTATAAGTCTAACATTACATTCTATACTCTCAGAGGAAAAAAATTCGATAAAGCTACCAGGTTAGCAATGACAGGTAACCATACGGGGGTTGGCTGCCCCTCAATATTAGTATCTACACCACCGCTATCGGTTTCCTTTATCTCATCTAACCCCTTATACAGAATTCTTAGGGATCTTCCATTAGACAAGAGTTCTGTACACGATATCCGTCTGAGATTTAATAGTCCACATATCTACGCAATCATGTTCCCAGCAATTTTAGATAAATCTGTGGGTTATGGCAGTACTATAAATTCAAGGAGTAAGGACATATTGTTGCCAGCTTGGAAGATAAGAGATCTACTGGTCAAGGCAACTATTCATAGGACTGATACTGTAAGTATCATAATAGGATGTTCTCTTAATCCAATTTCACTTGATTTCAAAGGCATCATCCGGCTAACGAATGCATTATCCATTGTGGAAGAGAGAATATCTAAATTTGTTGAAGGATCCCGCAATGCCCATGGTTTAGGTGTGATCGATGCGAATTTACACTTTGATAGTTCTTCACCTGGTCTACGTAGTTACTATAACATAATTCCTCCATTTTCGGGATGGACTGTGACTATGTGGCATTTCGGTGCTGATGCCTTGACTGAATACTCTGGAGAGAAGTTCTCTGTTACTTGGGAAACTGCTGAAGATGTTTTGATCAGAGCCTACAGTAAAATCATGAATGATGACAGAACAAGAATTAGACTGGAGCGCCAAGAATATCCAAAGGCTACTTTAGCAGACATTATTGAACAAAAGCTCTCTTCTAACCGGAGATTCTCTTAGTGTATGTTTCATGGTTAGAGAGTACAAATGCCGTTACTAACACTAAAGATTAATCCAGAATATGAGGCATTGGTCCCAACAATGTCCAAAGAAAGCTATGAGACTTTAGTCAGCTCGATTCGGGCTAACGGACAGTACGAACCAATAATTGTCAATGTGAATGGTATAATCCTTGATGGGCATCAACGTTTCCGAGCTTGCAATAAGCTCAAAATAAAACCCACCTTTGAAGTTAAGCAATTTGATGATTTGTTAGCTGAAAAGCTCTTTGTAATCGATACTAATCTAGTAAGACGTCAGCTGACTCAAGCTCAAAGAATCCAGCTTAGCTTGCGTAAAAAATCTATTTTGCACGAGCAAGCTAAACGGAATGAGTCATTAGGTGGTAAGGGTGTGCAGATCTGCACACCCTTAAGACGGATCAACGAAGTAATAGCTAAGGATGCCGGAGTATCAGCTCGACAGGTTACCAAGTTTGAGACTATATCGAAAAAAGCTAATGTACAGCTTTTGAACAGGGTATTAACTGCCAAGACGACCATAGATAAGGCATATAACGATATCAAGGCTGAGGAGAAGCGGGAGGAGGTTATCCAACGGGCTAAGCAAGAAGCTATGCATATCTTAGCTTCAAGTAAGCTCCAGTACGAGCTTTTTGAAGGTGATTTTAGAGCCGTAGCTTCTACTAAGCTGACTGATAGCTCGATAGATTTGATATTCACTGACCCACCGTATAATGATGATTCATTGCTTCTATACAAAGATCTTGCCAGATTGGCTGATAGAGTCCTAAAACCAGGGGGAAGTCTTATTACATACTTTGGCCAATATGCATTACCGATAGTACTCAAGTATATCTCAGAAAACAGCTCACTAGACTATTGGTGGCAGCTCTGCGTAATACATTCAGGTAGACATCAGGATAGAGTATGGAATAGATATGTGATAGCCGACTGGAAGCCTCTTTTGTGGTTGGTAAAGGGTAAAAGGGATAAAAGTGAAGTCGCATATTACATGCACGACTCTATCGTTTCGGAGCTGCCTGATAAAACCTTGCATGAATGGAAACAAAGTACGAAGGAATCTACGCATATCATCAAAGGGCTTACACTTGAAGGCCAGACAGTCTTAGACCCATTTTGTGGAGCTGGAACTACTGCAATTGCAGTACTGCGATTAAAACGTAAATTCATTGGCATAGACATAGACCCACGAGCTATCGAAGCTACAAAAGCTAATCTTACATTATCACTTCAATCTCAGATACAAGAAGGAGAAATTAGCTAATGAGCTGTACTTTATCAGGACATCAAAATTATCCCTGGATTTGAGCTTGAATATTGCGAAAACTCAAATTATATCTGCGAGAAGGTTAGAGCAGCAGCGAGAATTAGAGCTATTGTTCAATAATCTTGACGGTCGTGAAATCTATGGATATTACGATTGAAGATAGTGATACCCTAGCAAGAATTTGTAGAGATGTAAATCTAACTCCTAAGAAGTTGTTTGAAGATTATATAGCTTCTTTGACACACTTGTATCACACGTATGAGCAGTTTAGAAATGAAGGTACTGAAAGAAGTACTTTTGGTGAAATTCTTTCTAAGCTGCAACAACAGATGGTGGAAAGTATTCCTAGCAATTTGGATATAGTACCATCGTTAATCGAGCAAACAAATAAGCTTGTTAGAATAGATCAATCTATTGGTGCCAGCATAAGTGATCTTTTAATAGATTACAACGGTCGCATTGTATCATATTACGTATACTATAAATTTTGTACAGATGTAGCAGAAGTCTTTGCATACAATAATCTTATTCTGGGCCTTCGTATTACCCCAAAATATGTGCAGGTTTCGCATCTTGACTACATTCCGTTGGTTGATGACTTTAAAATAAACAATACAAATTTAGAAATTCTAAATGACTTTGTAAATGAGAAGGTACTAAGAAAATATAACGATAAAGGCAAAGAAGCTGATTCACCGGAATCGGATTCGACTGCGTCTTTCATACAAGTCTCTTGCACTTTGAGCTTGATAGGGTCAAATCCTTACGCAGTTTGGGACAAGACTAAGTCGCAATCACACGAATTTTTCATGATAAAGATCGATGCGAAAGCGGATAGAGTCACACAGCTTCTTTCTATCGAAGAAATGGCATCCATTAGTAGAGATGTTCGAGGGTTAGTGACTTCGGAATTGGGATTGTGAATATGACTGCTGCTGCATATTCTCATAAAATTGAGAGGCCCCTAGGTCATTACAATTAGGGATTAAGATAGGCATGACAGATTTAGCTAACGTATGTGAGTTAAGAAACCCATTTCTATAATACTATCGTTATACTTTTATGAAGTGGATCTGCAATTATTGCCTGAAGGTAGTTGAAAAAGATAACTTCGTAGAGGTTCTTGAAGAAGGTGTGGAAGACGAAGAATACCATGCTTGGCGTAGAATTATGGAGAATTAGGTACTGCTGACGGCAGAAGAAAATATACTTCTATTTAAAAAGTCAAAACTTTTACATCTCTTGAATTATAGTTAGGAAAGCATTTTTGAAGAGAATAAATACAAATCTATCGACCCTGTTGGAAAGAAAGCCCTCCAAGAATGAATGTCATTGATTACAAAAAGCTAGGTTGATTCCCATTTGATTAATATTAGAACTGCTGCTGCAGCAGTGACATCTTTAACGCAATAATCACATCATCAAAAGATTCTTTGGGCCTCAGCATCAACACAATGAAAAACATAGTTCGAATTCTTGGTATACTCCATCAGTTGAATATACTCTGAATCCCACATCTCTATGTCATCTTGTATTTGCTTGAGTTTGAGTTTCTCAACTTTTTCCTGTCCCTCTTCTTCCTCTCTCGCTTCTTCTGCCTCCTTAATCGGATTGCCTAATCCATCGATCAGATTACCCATTGAATCATGACAGATCGACCCGTATCCAACTTCATCATTTAACCATCCATCAGTCCGCCTTCT
This sequence comes from Nitrososphaeraceae archaeon, assembly GCA_050748485.1. Taxonomy (GTDB): domain Archaea; phylum Thermoproteota; class Nitrososphaeria; order Nitrososphaerales; family Nitrososphaeraceae; genus TH5896. The sequence continues at coordinate 14,048 of JBOGPP010000194.1, forward strand.
TGCCTCCAGCCTTCTCTTTTTGCGTTCAAATTCATAATGATAGTATGGGAGCTCCATGTATGTCAATGAATGATCGAAGTCGTCTGGAAAGTATTCTAATCTGGAAGGCAATTGCCCATGAATATGAAACCAGTCCTCTAATGCGATTATTGGTTTACCTTTCCAATGGCTTAAGCCAGTCCTGTTATTACTAGATGGAACATGAGAAGTGGGAAAAAGAGGATCCAGTCTCTCAAGCCTCTTAGCTAAGTTATCGATTAATCTCTCGAGATTCAATGTTTGTTAATCTCTCCTCCATAGATTTCACTTGCATAATTGCAGCTATAGCAATTTAAGTTCTTCAAAAACACTTGCTACTGCTGTCATTACTTCTTTTCCTTCCCATTTGAGAACTTTTTCCACCTTCATATACCAATAATCTCCCGTCACTCATTGTTATTTCTGTTTCAGTCATTGATTGTGCGAGCAAAGAAGCTACTTTTTTCTGCGATCTTCGATTTTGTATTTATGCATATGAATCTATTTGATTTTTCTTGTTGGAAAGAAACTTGGTTTAGACGCACCTATTCATGCTCTATTATTTTAGGAATTGGAAAATAAGCTAAAAAATATTTCTCCAATTAGATAGTCCCTGTGTCATCGTCTCAGTCGAGAACTAATCAAGAAAATAAATCAAAATCATATCGAATGCTTGTATGCCTTTGATTCACAAAAGTTTGGATACCGCGGGAAGAGTTCACTCCTGCTATACAAATAATATTTCTGTAGGCATCGGAAGACAATCGGTCTTCAGCAATCTTCGTTATAATGTCGAAATCTTGTGTCTGTACTGCAATTGCGCCTACCTGTTTAGTAGGAATTTGATGTCTACCCTCTCTTATCGCCTTTTTGAGACTGGACGAAGCATTTCCTATTGCAGACACAATAAGTACTTCGTACCAACCCGGAGTGGAACCGCTTCCCACTACCGTTTCACGTGCCCTAAGCGTACCGGTATATTGCCCAAAATGTATCCGGAACCTAATGCCATCGGTTAGTTTCCACTCATCATATTCAGTATTTTTAAGTGCTAGAATAATGCCATCAATCCAAGCTTCTGTTGTGCGTCTCCGCCTATAATCTTCAGGCAGCTCTATAATGATACTACGATTAGCTGGTAGATACGATATTATTTTCTCCCATATATGATTAGAAAGATTTTGAAGGAATTCTTGCCTCTTTTGTTTTAGTACTGATTCATGTGGACTTATTGCTTTGCACTCAATGTAGACTTCCTTTATACTGGCTTTAGCCACCTTTAAGTCGCAAAAGCCTCCCTTTCCATTTGGCGGTTCTAGGTCCACGCTATATCCAGATCGGACAGCCCTTGCAGCCACAAATGCTTCAAATATGGCGCTCGTTCTCTCGTGCGAAGGAACGTTCAATCTTTGTACGAATTTCTTGAAATTTGGAAGATTATGCAGTTGTAACAAGTCAAGACCAAGAGGGATTATCTCATCCATAAAACTGAATAAATGATATAACGGTTCACCGTTGACTGTTGCAATCTGAACCTGTGCAAATAAGCCTCCTTTTGTGATTGACATATTATTTTTCGAGATACTACTGCAATAGACTACTAGCCATTCATTGCCCACTAAATTATCAGCAATAAAGCTAATAGAGGATTGTATGTCTTTTACAGAGAAGGGTACATCTTCCCTAGATTGGAGTTCCTCATAAAATCTCTCCTTGTCCAGCGTATTAAACAGGTTTAGTACATTATTTGATGATACTCTTGACAGTGTATCAACTACTAATTTTTCCCTTCATATAAGATGTCCGAAGATCATCATCACGCCTAGTTACTTCAACATGAGAAACGGGTCATAAATCGCTCTCTCCATCCCTTCTATATTGGCTAGTTGGGTATGAGTACCTATTGAGATCTGATGACTTTCGTATATTGTAAGATAACTTCGTTAAGTTACAGATTGATCTGTTTAGTTTCAATCCTCTCCAATCTCTCTTCTAAAAGCCTTACATACATTACAGATGGTCCTTCTACAGTGAGCTTGAATAATGCTTCATTACATTCTTTTGCTAGTTTGAGTGTATTTTCGTAAAATAATCGAGTATGTAGTCATGGTTCTCTGCTAAATAGGTTCTAATGTATTGGCCTACTTCACATGCTTCTGCTCCCTGTTCTAGTATTTTAGCTAGTGTATCCTTATCCGTTAATGCGTGTAGTAATTCCTCCTTATTCTTTATCCTAATCCTTGAATCTTCCTTTCTTGTTTTAGCTAACGAAATTTCGACAGCAAAAGCCAACTTTTGTAGCACAAAGAGATCTTTGACATCAAATTGCTGGTCTTTGTCATTATCCTCTTTTTCATACGGACAACGAAATCTATTCGCTACTCGGCAAGGATATTCAGGTTTTGGCTTTAACCCTTTGGAAACTAATCTGTTAATCCCTATGAATATTGGATCATTCCCTCTTGGATCCAAAACACAGTGAAAGCATTTCGCTCTACCATAATTCTCATTCTTAGTATAATCCATTAATTGAAGATATTCGAAATACCATCTCCGAGTATCTTCATCTCTATGCCGTAAGTCCTCCTCTGGAATAAATGTGTCACTAACATGAAAATCATCAGGGAAGTAATTTACGCTTACTCTAGGGATGTCCTTAAGTTGTATCCATTCTTCAAGTGATATTATAGGTTTAGCTTTCCAGTAGTTTAAATCATTTTCTTGACTGTTAGTAAGAGGATCTATCCTGCCTAGTCTCTTTGCTAAGCTGCTAACTGACCTCTCTAGATTCAATATTTGATAATCTCTCTTCCATAGATTTTACTTGCATGATAGCTGGTCCTTCTTTGAATAACGAGAACTTGGCTTCATCACATTCTCTTATCACTTTCAATGTTAAAAGTCTGTCTCTTGGAGTTAGATTTTTTGATTTGTTGAATATCTCCCATGCTCTTCTTCTTACTTCGTCTATTCCGTCAAGGCACTGCTTGTAATAGTAAGCTAAATCTGATTTAGCCAGGTCATAAACAAACCTCTGAGACATTTTTTTTAACACTTTGATATCTCTGCTTATTGTAGAGTTGTCAACATTCAACTCTTGGGCTATTTCTAACTCAGTCATAGATTGTGCTAACATAGAAGCTACCTTTCTTCTTCTTTCTTCCATTTCAAATTTCTTTTTATGAGTTTGCAAAACCATGAGTAAAGTTTGCATTATTATGTAAGCAAAAGAGTGATTTAGGATTTACTCCTCGGAGTACTTGTGGTCAATATTTCCAGCACTATGTTTTATATCTGGAATTGGATTCAACGATACAAACCGAAGAGGATATTTCAATATAGAAACAGGATATCTGAACTCATAGTTGATGAGACTTTGATTAAAGCAGGTAGTGATTATGTGTGGTTATGGGTTGCTATTGAGCCAAAGGATAAGATGATTCTGGGCATCCGCATTTCCATAGAAAGAAGCATGCTAGTTGCCGAACAATTCATACAGTCATTGATCAGAAAATACGGAAAGCACAACATTTCAACAGATGGTGGAACATGGTACCCACAAGCATGTAGATTCCTTAGCGTGGAACATCATATACACTCCTCAATTGAAATAAGCTTCATTGAAAGAGCAATTCAGTACATAAAGAATAGAACTGAGTGTTTCGATGATTATTTCCCTTGTGCTAGAATTAACTACAATCCAGAACACATAATGAAATGGTTGAGTTTATTTGTAGATATGCACAATAGAGAGATACTAATTAGGCAAAGGATTGTTAAATGAACAGAGCCGTAGTGCGGCCATATGAAGAAAGGAAAAGAAAGGCCGCAGCTAGTGCGCAAGTATCAACCCCTGTGATATTACGATAATCATAATGTAAAATGGGTTCCGGAACTTTGTTAATTCCATAAAAGACAAGAAAAGCAGTGGCTGACAGGTGCTATTCGTTACTACTCATAACCAGTCCTGAGTAATCATAATCGACTATGATATAATTATTTCAATGTTGCATGAAACTAAAGTGAATATCTGAATTCCAGATACAAACCCACCTCTAAGTGAGCTTGATACCCACGCAAATCACTTTCATCAGTACGAAGATAAAGCAGCAACATTTTGATCTTCACATGACTTATTTGGAAATGAAAAATAGAGTGGTTCAGCTAGTTACCTACCTTGGATCATCCTGAACCACCCTATAATGTCAATAAGGAGTTTAGAAATCGCTTGGATTTCTATCTATAGTAGATACTTTCTGTCTAATAACTTGTTCTCAATACAGTATCTACTTAATTGAATCAACAATAATAAATTACGCTAGCTTCTTAGTTACTTGAAACCATCTGGCGGCAGGCAACTCGGTTCACATGGAGTAGAAATTGTATACCTTGGAATAAGGCACGGAAGTGGAATAAGGGACGAAAGAAAGCCGAAAAAGAAGAACAAGATAACAATAATGAAAAATACTAGAACGTATTTTGTCTAAACAAAAGCGGTATCTGAGAATATCTAAAGGCATGGAGATATGTAACATATGCATGTATCCAGTGGGTAGCGACTGGCTAGACTAACAGACTAGAAAAGATCCCCTTTATTATTCATTAAAAAAGATCACTAATCGTTAAAGATTTAAGGTAAGCTTTACACTCAGGATATCGTTACTGACAAATTAGAACCTTATTAACATATACAAAAAGGTAGGATTTAAGACCATGGTTATGATACGCTTTGTCAACTCGATTTGGAAGTGTCCAGGACAAAGCAGGAAAATCGTGTAATTCTAGATGGTGATACGATTAAATTTTCCTTTAATGAATCTAGATCCTGGAGTAATTAGATTCGACCCCTCTTTGTAAAGTCGTACTACATTTTGATCCTTTACCATTGATGCCATACTCTCTTCCATCTGTTTCTTATCTCTGTAGTGTTGTAATTCTACCCAAACCTCATCGTCTGAGTTGGCGTTGATCGTATCTGCTATGTTAGTAATACCCTCCATAGGTATGATATTATCGAGTATGAAAAATTCCAAGCGTAGTCCCCCATACTTCTTGAAGAATGGATAAAATTCCTTACAGATCTTCACCATGGCATCATGATTCTTTTTTGGTAACCGATACACGTTATGCGCAATCTGACCTCCTATCTCCTCGGCTTGCGACACATTCGTTTTACTCATAAATTACAGTTATCCAGATATCTTATATAAACGGGTAACGGATCAAAAGTATAGTTACCAGCGTCAACCTTCTGGCCAAGTGAGGAGAAAGTAGGATTAAGTCAGGCTAGGTATTAAGAGAAGATACTGGACGACCAATCCTAAAGATTAACCCAATCCGTCACGTCACCTACCCTTTATGGTTCAAGATAGTGTACTGAATAATAGTCGATAATGTATTTGAAGACTTCATTAATAAACATGTGAACGCATAGGAAAGGAGTAGAGGGTATACACACTTAGTCAAGAGAAAAGAGATTCCTACTCCTCCCCTACTGCGTCGATGCTGCGGCCACATGATGACAAACCAACACCTTACATGAAAATAGCGCAGCTCTACAATGTACTCATAAATCGTATAAAAAGCCTAAGCAATCATTTGCAAACAGATGAAATCTAATTGCTAGATGCCGCTTTCCATAAACTTAGTAAGCCAGCACCAGCACCCGATTAGGGAATCATGTCACTACCACAGGATGCCATGAACATAAGATCCTTCAATAGTCTGACTTTCTTGAAATAATTATACAGTTTGTGGGACTACGTCCGCAGGATACGGAGAGGAAGTCTATCAATCTATTTTTCTTTGTCATTTTGACCGGTGTAATATTGAGTGTCGGTTTTGGAAACCAAGTTGTTCTCCTTCCTCTCCATCTAGCATGACGAAAATATACACGGCTTTTTGTCACACTTCCAGCGAGTTGTATAGGACTGGATTCACGCACGCATCACGAATAGAGTACTAGAAATTATCCCTTATTTTCTGTTCCAAGTTCTTGGGTATTACCTTATATTATAATAGATCAGCCACTGCGTCATCAATCGGTCAAAATGAACAGGATCTAAGCCAATATGGGTATAGTGAGGACAAGAAAATGTTGTTAGATGAAGCTGAACTGTCGTACGATACGACGTTAACAAATAGGCGTGAAATAACAAACGAAACTAAATCATCATGGTATATCTACGGACGAAGGCATGTAGACATAAAAATTAATTGATAAACCCTACGCAATCACTACTCGTAATCGTCATTATCATCTTTGCTAGTATCGTCTTCTTCAAGTAACGTAGTTTCAAATGCTACTGCTTTATTTGGTTCTGATGCATAAATAACATAGTGATGATTTTTCAAAAGCGAACTAATCCATTCATGTTTCTTTGTAGACTCTATTTTAGAAATATCATAATAACATATTTGTGAACAATTAAATTCATCAAAATGCTGGTGACCCGTTTTTTCTAGTAAAATGCCAAATTTCATTCCGTCTTTTGTTTCTACATCAGTTATGGTTCTGCCAACGAATCTGTATGGTGGTTTCATACCTTTTGTAGATTCTTCTCTTGTATGATTGAGAGTATGAAGTATATCATGTTTATTATCATCGGATTTTTCTATTTTATAAATTCGTAACAAATTTTTCTGTTTGAATAAGCGTACGTCGATTCCTTCAGCAGACAATTGTCTTTCAATTGTTTCAGGGCTGTCAGCACCAAAGAAAATACATGATTCTCCTTTTTCAAATCCATTGAGAAAATATCTACCTATTATCCAGTATGCATATTTTTGATCGTCATATAACAGAATAATGTGTTTGTTTCTTTCCATTTGGTCAACAAATTTCGTTGGACGATAATTTTTTACATTGTTCTTATTTTCAGTATTCATTGTTCTTCTTTAATCTCCTCTTCTCTCATCTGCTAGTATATCTAAATATTTCACACCCATTTCAAGGACAAAATTAGATATTCTATCATAATCTTGTAGAAAGTCTCTGCCTTTTTCAGTTATCAAAAGTGGACTTTGTATTATCATTTTCTTGTTTTCCAGCTCATCAAGATATCTAGCAAGTTTATCGTATGCAAGATTACTATGGAGCTGTACTCTTGTAGGTTTTGCCACACTATCATCGTCATTTGTTAATTCCTCCGTAATGGCTTTGAGAATGTCATTGTATAACTCCATCTTGTTACGTCTTGGTCTTGGTTTGAGTGGCAGATTACATAACTATGTCATTTCTTATAAATAAACCTCCCCAAGGGGAGCAATGCTTTTTATAGTTTCAATGATAGAACGGATATGAATAAAACAGAAAATATTAACGAAAAAAGCACTGACTACGTTGAATTCATAATCTATAGAATTCCAAGAAAGAATCAGGAACCAATGTTACAACTTAATAAGAAATCACTTGATTTCTTTAGAAGGGAAGGTGTAAAATATGATAATTTCAAGCTTGGTAATACGGAGAATATTCCTGGATTTACAAACATAACAAAGACAATTTCGGCTGCCTCTGATGAAGAAGTATGGATGGATCTATTATATTATAGAGACCGCAAACACCGAGACGAATTTGCATCTAATATGTCAAATAATAAAGACAGCCAAGAAGCCTGCCAAGAATTTATGAAACTTACTACACCTGGTTCTGAAATTATTAATGGTGAATTTAGTCGCCTTTAAAATGTGATATGGAATGTGGATTTGGATGTTTAAATTATAAAATAGGTGAATTTGAATAATGGCAAATCAAAAACAGAATAGCTTTAGTTTCAAGGAGAAACTGACGAGCCCTTATAAAAACGAGGTAAATCAAACATGAACATAGTGGAGAATCAGGAGATTGGAAGTCAGATCCGGGCCGACATATATAGAATACCCAAAAAGAATCATGATGCGATGGTGCAGACCCAGAAGCAGTTTGTTGAAGCCTTTGGAAAGCACGGATGCTATTATCAGAGTTTCCAACTTAACAACACCCAAAACCCTGAAGGCTTTACTAGTATGATCGATATTGTCTCAGCCAACCAAGATGAGGAAGAAGTATGGTTGGACATGGAATCCTACACAGATCGCAAACACATGGATGCTGTTATTTCAAAGGTTATGAAAGATGAAAGGGCACTTTCACTTATGAAACGGTTCCTGGATCTCCTTAGCCCTGGTGCTAGTCCCATCAGGGCGGAGTTCAGCCGTCTTACAGACTAGCTTAAACAGACTAGCTTAGACAAAATTGAACAAAGAGGATGAGATGAAGTGAGAACTAATAATCAAACAATCAAAACTACAGCAATACTATTAGTTCTGTGTTTTGGTCTTTTAGTATCCAATGCCATGTTGGATTATGTTCCCGCCGCTTATAGTCAGAACCAGGATTCTTCATTTCAAGCAGAGGTTAGCGCTATAGACAATATGCCAGCACAAAGAGTCAAAGTGGGCGATATAGATATAGCGTATAAACAGCTTGGGAACGGCAGTGATATACCAATTGTTCTCGTAACAGGAGGTGGTGTAACTATGGATATGTGGGGCCCGACTTTATTGAGAGATCTCTCATCAAATCAGACAGTCATAATCTTTGATAATCGAGGAGCTGGAGAATCTACTATTGGAACAAGGGAATTTTCTATTAACCAATTTGCATATGATACTGCAGGCTTATTAGATGCATTGAAAATAGACAAGGCAGACATCCTTGGCTATTCATTGGGTTCCTTTATTGCACAAGAGCTTGCTTTAAAGAAACCAGACAGCATTGACAGGCTTGTACTATATGCATCAAGCTGCGGTGGTACAGATGCGATCCCTCCGAGCGCGGAGGTCATACAAGCTTTTGCAGGTAATACCAATTCTTCATCTCAGATACAAGAAGAAGAAAGGATCGTACCTCTGCTCTTTCCAACTGATTGGTTCAAAGCAAATCCAGATTATCAGAACTATATACCAATTCCTGAGGAATCAGTATCTCCCCAAGTACTCCAAGCACAACAACAAGCGATAGTGAACTGGGATGGTACATGTACCAATCTTTCTAATATTACTCAACCTACGCTAGTTATAGTTGGAACAGATGACATTTTTACTCCAGCTGCTAACTCCTTAGTGATAGTGAACAAGATCCCTGCAGCATGGCTTGTTCAAATAAGAGATTCTGGCCATGGATTAATGTACCAATATCCGGATCAATTTAGTAAAGTAGTATCGACGTTCTTGGAGACAGTTAGATAGTTATGTACCCTCAGATCAAGCGATATCAACGAGATCTCAACTATTTTCGATCTAAATATACCGCAAACAGTGCCCAAATGGCCGGAACCACTATTAGAAGGTTTCAAAACATCCTCTTTTATTCAGAGGTTTTTTGCTTTCTTCTCGCATCTCAGTTTAATGAATGCATATCCAGATATTAATGATACAAAACATGAAATAATCCTGGTCCTTCCTGACACTGGCAAGATTTATGAAGGTGTTTTAGCTTATTCGGCAACAACGGATGTTCAACCAGGATCGTTTATTGGACCAGTTAATCTAAGTAGCGATAAGAAGGGACAGTTAATTGCTTCAATGGATGGTGGTAATATATGGTATGCAGTATCAACAAAGGAATCAGATCAAAAGATAGGGATATGGCAGTTTGCAGCTAATGCTATTGCGGTCCACACAGATTCTGAAACTCCATTTACCGGCAATTATACCATAATTTATAGAGAAATGGATTCATCTGAAACCAATAAGATAGAAACTATCACATCGACTCCTCAAATGTTTAGAAACAATATCGGACAAATAGCATGGATTATACCTGCATCACAAGAAAATCACACAGGAACTGTGTCGTTTAGCGCATCTGAAAACATACAATTCTTAACGTTTCATGGACCTTTGAAACAAGGAGAGGAAGCAGGTAAGAAAAATATCTGGACTCCCGATAATGGCAAAACAAACTATGAAATAACGGTGACAGATTTAGGAAGTAAAGAAGGATTTCTCACTCCAGGTAAAATGGGCACATTTACTTTTGGTGGAAATGGTCTAGCGATTTATTCCTCTACTGAAGAACCATTTACTGTAAGTTATGGATTAGTAACCCACTAATTTTTTTTTATTTTTTGATTAGTAAATAGCGATAGATCATATTATTTGAATGGTATAGGTCTTATTCTTGATCTGAACAACTTAACTAGGATTTAGCTTTCGAATTCTTTTTAGTCCACATCAAATCTTTTGATTAGTTTTTTGATTACTATCATTAGTATCAATTAATGAATTGCATTAACAGCTTTAATTAGACTTGGTGTCGTTTAAGCATCAAATATATCTTCTATAAAACAAGGAACGTTTCTTTTATCCTCCTTTATAAAGGAGATAAAATGTCTCCAGTCCATTCCTTTTCATGTATGAGACTAATCCTTGTTTTGATTTCTATATGGATACACTTCCTGACAGCAGAAGTGTAATCCATGTTGTTAATCAAGAATGTAAACTATCTGTACAATAACTAGGGTCGAAAGAAAGGTAGTTTTGCTAGTTATTTCAATATTTTTTAACTAGTCATTAATAACACATGCCACAGTCAGATGTCTGAACGTTCCCGCTTTTGTCTGTTGCTCGGACTGATAACTTGTACTGCTGCTGGCTCGTACATCTTCGGCTTTTGCGTCAGACTTTATGAAAATTTCCACCATAAAAAGTGGAATCACTGATGGATTTTCTATCTGGCGTAGGAGAAGGTCGTTAATCAAGGCCGGATCAACTTTAGATAAATATAGATTATATTTTTCTTGTAGGTCTTTGAATTGATTGCTGATCTCAGCAAACTGGGATGTCATATATGATCTAAGATATCCCAAAGAAGATACACCTATTTACTCAGAATAGCTTAATTTTAGGCAGATTTGTATAATACTAAGTACTTTTGTTTAATATGATTGAATCTAATCAAGATTCTGATATAACAACGATGTACTAAATATCTGACTCTAGCTATGATGCAATAATGGGCCTAAACCGAGAATATAATCGACTACTTGGAATATCCTGTCATAAAAGTCTTAATTATTGCCGTATGTATGAATTCTTCTTGTGCCAAGTCCTAATGATGCTTCTACTTTATCGGAGATTTCCAGTGAGTTGGCAAGTGAGACTAGATGTTCCATATTGATATCACTAGCCAATAAACCTGCCAAGCTTAGCTCACTTGCTAGGGGGCTTAATATTACTGCTCAAGAGGCATTCAGGAACATAAACAGATTGGCAGAAGCAGGTCTGGTAAAAAAGTGGGGTCGAGGAGATGTTATTAATATTACTCATAATAACAGTACATTTCACTTGACAGAGGTAGGGAGACTTCTAATAAAGGAAATTCCATATTTTGTAGTCTTAAGGAAACACCAGGAGTTTTTGAAAGAGCATACTTTCAAAGATATTCCAGACAAGTTTGTCCAAAGGATGGGAGTATTACAGAATTGTGAAGCTGTAAGAAATGTGACAGTAGTTTTTGAAAAGTTAAAGAAATTAGAATCAGGTGCAAGATCGTCTCAACATAATGGTATCTCAGGCATGGCCTGAAGAGGGAAAAATACTTGGAGAACGTGCAATCAATGATGTCGACGTTTGTGGCATATTTGGACGTAACACAGTATTTCCAAAGGAAGTAATCAAGAATGTGATTCCTACCATTAATGAATTAGAAAAAAGAGGTAAAATCAGAATAAAGATGCTCGATACTGTGAACGTCGCTATATACATATCAGAAACACAATCCGCCATAATGTTACCAAACATGAAAGATGAGGTTGATATGAACATGCTACTCCATGGGGACGATCCAGCATTCAATGAATGGTGTCTTGACTTGTTCAATTACTATTGGGAACCTGCTGGACCTGCTAATTTTGATAAAGCAAAAATCATCTAGACTAGACTATCCAGTAGAAGTTTAATTAACATTGGTATCAGGGAACAATACCATCTGACCCTTTTTTTATTAAAAGCGCTTCAGATCTAGTGATCTATTACTAAGATCTTCATGTAAAAATTATAAGCTTCAATGGATGCATCCTGTTCACAAAATGACAATATGAGAACATAAGAATATTGTCATTGCTCGTAGAATGTGTGGAAAGTTCTATTTATTATGAATCATACGCTCTATATATAGAAGATGAGAAAGAGTCTAAGAAAGCAAGGGAAAAAGTCGCCACTCTCGTACTCGGTCAAGTACTATCGTTGCATGAAAAATTCATCATCATAATCACTTGCATTGTTGTCATTTCCGCGAATAAAATCAAGATTTACTTCAGATGTAGTGGCTGTAATAAAAGAATGATATCTCATTAGACTTAAAGTCAATCATGGCCTATTAACCGAGATAAGCCTATTGTGTTCTTTACGACCACAATTATAGCTACTAAGTGTCTTGATAAAATTAACAAAACCTGCTAGTGCTTATCCCAATAAGTATACTATAGGAATACCAATTCAATTAAAACCAAATAGGTAAAGAACCATGTTCTCAATTATTTCCGCTGCAGTTTTACATAGAATTTCTAACCCTAAGGCAGCAGCCAATCACAATAGAATATTACTTGACACAATGAATTTGGTAAGGATAAATGAGTTAGCAGAACAGTGTTGGCCGGCCATCGACTTTTTATTTTTCTATCTCGTGTTTCATTCGAGCAAGCAGATCTACTGCTCTGGAAGCATAAACGTCGATCCAGCGATCATGAATTTCTTTAATGGGAAATGGATTGATGTAATTCCAGCGATGTCGACCTTTGCGCTTTACTATGATCAAATCTGCCCTTTCGAGAACCCCAAGATGCTGCATCACAGTACAACGATCTAAACTATTGAAATGCTCACATAGCTCTCCTGTTGTTCGGGGTTTATCTTTGACCAAGTCAAGCATTTTGCGTCTTCGAGCATCACCTAGGGCCTTAAGAACTAGATCATATCTCTTCTCCCCCTCCTCTGATGGCATGTTACATTTATATAACATATTCTATTATTAAACTGTCAGAAAGGAGAAATAATTATGGAGCTAAAATTTGAAGTATATGCCAAGATCAAAAAACCGATTGACGAGGTATTTGACGCTGTCTACAATCCCAAGAAACTCAGCGGATATTTTACAACAGGTGGCGCAACCGGTCCCCTAGATGAGGGAAAAGAGGTAACGTGGGATTTTCACGACTTTCCGGGAGCTCGTCCAGTTCAAGTTAAACAGACAGTCAAGAATGAGAAAATTGTACTCCAATGGGCCGGCCCTAATACTGGCAAGACTCTAATGGTGGAGATGAAATTTGAGATTCTTGATAAAGATTCGACGCTCGTTAAGATCAGGGAATCAGGTTGGAGCAAAGAAGATCAAGAGTCCCTCGATGAATCCTACGGCAATTGCATGGGGTGGATGCAGATGCTTTGCTGCCTTAAGGTTTACGTAGGATACGGCAAAAACCTCAGAGAGTTCATGTTCTGAACTTCACTAGCAGAAGTTGATGTGATCCGATATCTTAAGGATGTCCATGCAGTTTCTTAAACGAAGCTAGAGTTATGATTATTGTCTATTTCGTAGATGCAGACTAAAAAGATCTTGTCCGTAGCGTCAGTTCTATTCACCTTGGAACTAAATTCGCTTTAGAAGTCCTAACTAAATCGATTTGATACGAATACACCAGTCTGGAATTGATGAGTATACAGTGTTACTTTTCATATCACCAGGTAAACGAGATCCAATCTGAAAAGTCTCGTTAGATTATGATTCATTGGCATAAAATAAGAAACCTGCAAGATCGTCATTAACTATTAATCTTCTCCAGTGCTAAAGATAGTGACAGCTAAATGACTTCACTATATGAAATGAATATCTTGAACCAGCCTACAGATTGGAGGAATTTACTTAATATCTCACTACCAGTAGATCTAAGTACTACCCGTGCTTCAAGAATAGTTTTTGTAGGAATTGGCAGTAGCTATTGGGTGTCGAAGTTTGCTGAATTTCTGTGGAGAGAGTATAATAAAACAAATGCTATTGCTGAGCTTTTATCTGTACAGAGCTTTGATTTCGTCAAATCAAAATATTTTGTATCGCATAAAGATGTAGTAGTTGTATTCTCACATCGTGGAACAAAGACCTTTAGTATTGGGGCTCTAGAGGTTGCGAAAAAATATGGGGCTACTACCATTCTCATAACTGGAATTGGGAGTCCCTTAAACAATGATGCAGATTTTCGAATAGAGACTTGTGCTCAAGAGAATTGTGGTGCATTCACAGTATCCCTTACCTCAGCTATCGCAAGGATTGTTCAATGGATAGGTTTGAGCAACATAGAATTCCTAGAGAAATTTAAAGAAACAATCGATACTCTCGAAAAAAACATTCCTTTCAAACTTCTCCTGCCAGAGTTTCCAAACAACCTTGTGATCGTAGGTGATTTAATTCGAGAAATTGTAGCACATGAGATTGCTCTTAAAATTTCAGAGACAGTTTATCTTCCTGTTAGAAGTTACGGTCTTGAAGAGTTTCTCCATGGACCTAGAGTTACATTGGATAGACAGACGAGTCTTGTGATATTTTCAACTTTACATGAACCTAGAAGAGAGGCATTGATAAACTACACAAGAATTATCGGCTGCGAAGTACTAGATATCAAAGAGGAAATCTTTGACCTCCCAAAGGAATTTGGCTGGCTAGCTCAACTCATATGGGGACAGCAACTTGCTTTGGAATTATCCAAAGAATTAAAGACTAATCCAGATATAGCTAGGAATGATCAGCTCTTATACAAAGAAGCGAAAAAAGTTTTGACGTTATAATATATCAATATTAAACATTCTTAGAAAAGGGATTTCATATTCGTTGGTAACTAATGGTCAATGTCGCGATGAATGTTCCATGTAAAAATAATTCAACGGCAAGCATTCAGGTTCTTCTAGGACAGGCTCCTAATTTTACAGCTGCTGAATTAGAAAAATCTACCAGAATTGTCAACACCTGGAGAGATGTGTCAGTACTATTTTGATGTCGTTCCGCACGAGGGGGGGGTGATCACAGATATCACAATTTATGAACTTTTGGACTGTAGTATCTGGCCTAGCATCTCCCAAGATCTAATGAAGCAGCCGTTATCAGTAAATTTTTGTACTTTGTTAGGCAACCCGGTGAAATCACCAACATTTACATTATTAT
>JBOGPP010000195.1:0-33780 GCA_050748485.1 Nitrososphaeraceae archaeon
TGCACTATACATATATTGCATCCAAGCGGTCTAAGAATGAGGGATGGATATATGCCTGAATCGAAGATGACTGTCGTAAAATTGGTAATTGAAGGTAATAAATTTGAAATCTTAGTTAAACCTGATCTTGCTCTGGAATACCGATTAGGCAAGAGAAATGATTTGACCAATGTTTTGATATCTGATGAAGTATATTCAGACGCAAACAAAGGATCAAGGGCGTCTAGTGATAAGCTTTCTAAATATTTTAAGACGAGTGATTCTGGAGAAGTCGCTCGTCAGATCCTGTTGAATGGTGAGCTGAGTCTAACTACGGAGCAGAGGCGAAAGATGGTAGATGAAAAGCGAAGACAGATTATCGACTACATTAGCAAGAGCTTTGTTGACCCTAAGACTCATCTTCCGCATCCGCCCTTGAGAATACAAAGTGCCATGGAAGATGTTAGAGTTAGCATCGACCCCTTCAAAAAAGCGGAGGAACAGGCAAAGTCAATTATCGACGCTCTCAGAAAGGTCCTACCTTTGAAATCAGAAATCCTGCAATTGACGGTAACTATTCCAGCAAACCACTCAGCTCAGGGATATAGTGCTCTAAAGAGTATAGGAAATTTCAAGAGTGATGAATGGCTTGCTGACGGTTCGGTTCGTGTCATGTTGGAAGTCAACGCAGGCATGAAGGGTAAGATTATCGAAAAGATTGGGTCGGCGACAAGAGGAACAGCTCAAATAAGAGAAGATCTCTAACTCAAATTCACTTAAAATATAAATCCCATCATGTTTCCCAAATAAGAGAAAGAAATGACAAATATTTGTACTAAAGCCAATATGATAGATTGGGGGAGATATTGATAGTCTATGCAAGAAATTAAGAGAAAATACGTAGTTCCTGGAGATAGGATTATCGACGGCAATTTCCGTCCTCTTTCAAATGTGACTAAATCAGGAAATTCCATATTTGCAACTAGAATTGGTATAGCGGAAGCTACAAGAGATGGGATCAAGGTAATTCCTTTGTCAGGAGTATATATTCCTCGTGTGAATGATATAGTGATTGGCAAAATTATCGATCATTCTTCTCTATCCTGGCAGGTCGACATAAGCTCATGTTTTTCTGCACATCTGCCTGCTCAAGATGTTTTTGGAAGGGATTTTTCACCAGCCCGTGATGATATGAATAAACAACTCGCAATAGGAGATCTGGTTACCGCGCGAATCATGGCGTTTGATAGGACACGGGATCCTATGCTGACAATCCAGGATAAGGATCTCGGAAAAATTCCACGAGGCGAATTCTTAAAAATCTCCGCAACCCGTGTTCCCCGATTAATTGGAAAACGCGGCTCTATGATACAGACAATAGAACAAGCAACCCAGACGCGAATTTTGATAGGACAAAATGGTATAGTCGTAGTTGCCGGCAGGAGCGCAGAAGGTACCCAGCTAGCCATAAGAGCAATTCGGATGGTTGAGGAGGAAGCACATACATCCAATCTCACTCAGCGGATTAAGACGCTCTTAAACGTTCCCGAGCCGCAGTCTACTGAGACCATCTCAGAGTTGGCGGCACCAGAGGGTCAAAAATTAGACGGAAGCAGCTCCACTATTCCCGAAGCAGAAGAACAGGTGCAAGAAGAATTGGAAAAAGGTGAGAAAGAATAATGGTTCAAACAAGGAGTCTAATAGACGAACATGGGCGTAGAACTGATGGTCGGACCATGGATGAGTTGCGCAATGTCAAGATACAAGTGGGAATTGTAAAAAACGCTGACGGTTCAGCCTATATTGAGTTTGGGAAGAACAGAATTGTTGTGGCTGTCTATGGTCCCAGAGAAGTCCATCCGAAACACATGGCACAACCTGATAGGTGTGTCTTAAGGTGTAGATATCATATGTCACCATTTTCAACCGACACCCGTAAAAATCCTGCCCCTTCAAGAAGAGAAGTTGAAATTTCGAAAGTGATGAGAGAGGCGTTGGAGCCAGCGCTGATGCTCGAAGATTATCCTAGGGCAGCAATCGATGTATTTGTTGAAGTTTTACAAGCAGACGGTGGCTCCAGATGCGCTGGTATTACTGCAGCATCAGTTGCCTTGGCCGATGCCGGCATTAACATGCGAGATATTGTTCCTGCATGCGCGGCTGGAAAGGTTGATGGGAAGATCGTTCTAGACATTAACGATGTCGAAGATAAGGAAGGGAGCGCAGATATGCCATTGGCCTACATGCCACATCTTGAACGAGTGACTCTTCTGCAACTGGATGGAATTTTAAACCAGGAAGAATTTAATGAGTGTCTCGACAAGGCGTTACAGGGTTGCAAAATGATTTATGAGATTCAAAGAAGAGCACTTATTCAAAAATACTTTGGAGACGAACAGGAGTTGAAAGAAGAGGCTTGAGTTCATCAAGACGTTCAACAATTATAGTAGAGCATCTTCGGAAGCAACAGATGCGAGAGGCGATCTCGAGATCTAAGAGGCTCGATGGAAGAGACCTGGATGAAATGAGAACGCTGGAAATAGAGTTGGGTATTATTGGCAAAGCGGACGGCTCATCAAGGGTAAGGTTAGGGAATTCGGAGGTCGTTGCGGGGGTTAAGGTGGAAACGGGGGAACCATTTGAAGGATTGGAGAACAAGGGTGCCTTGATACTGTCAGCAGAGGTTCTTCCGACAGCATCACCTTATGTCGAACCAGGACCTCCTGATGAGGAAACTATTGAATTGGCCAGAGTAGTTGATCGAGGAGTACGAGAATCTGAGATGGTTGATCTTGGTAAGTTAGCACTGATTCCAGGAAAGGTTGTTTATATCATATTCGTTGATTGCAGTATCATAAATTCTGATGGTAATCTCTTTGATGCATCCTCATACGCTGTAGTTTCCGCACTCATGTCTAGCAAACTTCCGGTCTTTGAGGTGCAAGAGGGCGAAGCCGTTGTGAACACTGGAAAAAAAATGGATCCGCCACTGACAACTATCCCTGTATCCATAACCGCCGTTAAAATAGGCGATTCGGTAATACTTGACCCAACTGCTGAAGAAGAGGCCTGTATGGATGCTAGGATTACAATTACTACCAATTCTGAAGGAAAATTTGCAGCCCTTCAGAAAGGATCGACAGGGTCATTCACGATTGACCAAATTAAGAAGGCGGCAGAAATAGCAAGAATTAAAGGAGAGGAAGTTCGAACCAAAATTAAAGAGCTTACTAGCAATGGTCACTAGAAGAAAGCATAAATCAACATCTCTTAAGGGATTAGGAGTCAAGTTTGGAGCGACTGTTCGAAAGCGATACGGAGCTGTGTACAGAATCCTAAAGAAGCACAGAAAGTGCCCCTCATGTGGCTCTAAGAGATTTTCTCGGATCGCACTTGGGATATGGCATTGTCCGAAATGTCATTTTAAAGTAGCCTCGGGAGCTTATGATATTAGCACGAAAGCCATGTAGATCAGAGATTAGATTCTTCTTCCATCGAAATAATCAAAGTGCTAGACCCGTCGCAGAGGCTGCTTTCATTGCACTTCGTCCAGATACAACATACTTTTCAAAAGATTATTCATCAATGTCGGAAATTTTTCTCGACGATCAAATAATAACAATCCGAGTGGAGGCGAATGATATTCCTTCGTTACGTGCAACTCTAAATTCGTACCTTAGACTCTTTCGCTTATGTGTCGACACATTATCGGATATTTAGCGCTATGATTTTATGTTGGTGTTTGTTACACCCTGTCATATAAATGAGTGAACAAGAACTTCCACCTTGGCTGAAAGAACAAGTATCACGCTTTCAACAGCTTCAACAAAACTTGCAAGCCATAATGATGCAAAAGCAGCAGGTCGAATTGGAATCCGTTGAGATAGATAGAGCATTAGAAGACCTTGGTAAGGCGGGTCCAGAAGACACTGTTTACAAGAGCGCTGGCCCATTACTAATTAAAGTTAAGAAAGAGGATATTTCTAAAGAGCTAGAAGAGAAAAAAGAACTAGCTAAGACTCGTTTAATGGTACTTTCAAAACAGGAAACAAGGGTGAAGGACAACTTGAAGGAAGTAGAGAACAAAATTAATCAGATGATAAGAGGTGCACAAGGGAATTTAGGGGCCGCAGGGGGACCTGGGATAGTAGGGGGGACCAACTCGTCCGCTCAAAGCCCTCAATGATATGAATGCGATACTCACACAAACTATCTGAAATAGATCATTTTATTATTGCTCGACCGCATCTCAAACCGTGTTAAGAGGGGATTGGGTTAGGCGGGATCCCAGTGGGACTTAGTTAAAAACATTAACGAGAGAATCCCAATAGCTGATTGTGGGAGTTAGGATCGTAATTGACGAAAGAGAGAAAGGCAGTCGGGTTCCTGAGCTGCTACGTGGCCTTGGAGCTTCAATAGAGTTTTCCCTTTTAGCGGTAGGAGACTACATCGTATCTTCTCAGACTGCCATTGAGAGGAAAACAATTTCGGATCTGATAAGTTCCATTTATGACGGACGATTATTTTTGCAGTGTAACGATTTGATTCAATACTATTCTAAGCCTTTAATCGTGATTGAGGGCAATGCATTACTACAAGGACATGAGCAGTATCCGTATTCCCAAACGAGGGATGATAGCCGCGAATCATACATCGAACAAATGCCTCTAATTTTTGACGCGCTAGCAAAAGTTGCACTAGAATTTAGGATACCTATAATACCAGCTCCCACCCCTGAATGCACATCCAGAATTCTCATGGTAGTTGCGAATCTAGTCCGTATGGAAGGATCACCTGATGGGCCGCTGCTCAGACGAATTCGTAAGCAGAATCCTTATTATATTCAGCAGTTATCAGTCCTATCTTCCTTGCCAGGTGTTGGAGACAAAACCGCCATCCGTATGCTAAAAAAATTTAATACCCCTATACGAACACTGACCGCATCAGTGGCAGAGCTATCAATGATAGCCGGACTGGGAACTAACCGGGCCATTCGTATACGAAGGCTGCTAGACTATAGCAGTCCTACAAAGGATGTACAAAACGAAATTCAGAAAACACTAGGTGATACTGACGAAAGCTTGGGAAAGCAGCTAAAATAAGCAGTCTGTTTAGTTTATCCAAAAGCTGTTAACAATGGCTATGTTCAAATCCTTCTTGCTGCTAACCTACATCAGCACAGCTAAGGGCATGAAAATACAAAAAGGCTTGTTTTCAATTCTAATCATATAGTTTGTATGTGTGCAGAATGGAACGAGTCCTCATATCCTGGGATTGTAAACATGACAACGTGTATATTATACTACCTACTTTGATAGCCAGAAGAAGACCTCGAAGTCACTCGTAAGCTTTAACTGGATAGCCATCGGGGTCTGATGAGATCAAGACCAGGAACACCTATGTAACACGAATCCAGAACGATGTATTTATAGTCCCTTTATGTTCCACTTGATACATGACAAGGCCTTTCGCGTCTAGGTCAAGGATTTTTTATATCTTGCTTGGCGCAGGAATTTCTTTCATTGTCATCGGCTCGGCATCAGCACTTTATACACTGACCCCTGTTCCAGTATCGCTTAACGGAACAGTTGAAGCAGGTCAGAGCGATACATTGACTCCTAGCATGAATGTAGGTAATCCTGTAACGTTATCTGTCACAGGATCTAATTCAAGCATTGAGATTGTGGATCCTGAAAACGAAGTAATTAGGTCGGTGACTAATATTTCTGACTTTCGGTTTAACTTTACAGCTCAAAAGGATGGACAATATTTGATATCTATAGAGAACTTGGGAAGTTCTGATTTGTACATTGCGGGCAGTGCTTTCACGAAAGGTAGCCAGATAGCCTTCGGAGGTCAACTCATGCTAATAGTAACTGGAATCATAGTACTGGGGCTTGGTTTGCGGACAAAGCTTCGATGAAAATACCTATATTGTCAACCAGTTATTTCTTTTTTGTACGAGCCTAGAATCTTTACAAATGCTGTCCTTGGTTCTATGACTCTTAAAACTTCCCTGATTCTTGCGTCTAGAACATGTCCCTCGAAGTCCGTAAAAAAGTTGTACTCCCATGGAGTCTTTTTGGTTGGACGTGATTCGATCTTGGTAAGGTTAATTTCTCTTCTTGCGAATTCGGACAAGATATTTACTAATGATCCAGGTGCATGCTTGACAGAGAAAATAATGGATGTTCCATCATTCCCTGAGGGCTTCGTATCCGTAGGGTCTCTGGACAATATATAAAATCTCGTGAAATTGTTTTTGCTGTCCTCTATTCCCACGTCCAAAATCTCCATTCCATAGATTTCAGCTGCGCGCTTGCTTCCGATGGCCGCCGCACTTTTATTTTGGCCTAGTTTAATCATCTTTACTGCTCCTGCCGTATCATATACTGGTACGGGATCAAGCTTCTTCTCATTAAGATAATGCCTACACTGTGCTAAAGCTTGGGGATGTGAATACACCTCCTTCAAGGAACCGCGATCAGTTCCCTTTATTGCAATAAGACAATGGTGTATTCTTTGATACGTTTCTCCTATGACGAACAAGTCCGACTGCAATAGTAAATCGTATACTTCATTTACACTTCCCTCAATTGAATTCTCAATAGGTACTACTGCATAGTCGGACAGGCCTGATAACAGTGTCTCTATTACTTCTTGAAAGGATCGCGCCGGAATGGGCGTAGAATTAGGGAAAAATTGAATGACAGCAAGTTCGCTATATGCCCCCCTCTCACCCTGAAAAGCGACCTTATGTACCACCATTTAACGTCTTGCCATTGCGAATTGTACTAAAGGTTTCTTTTCCGTAATCTGCCGTTAATTTTCTTTCCTCATAGGTCCCGCATTCTACACATTTAACTCCATTATCCACTCTCACTGTGTTTCCGCCGCAATTGTAACACAGTGTGTAGACTACTCCAAAATCCTTCTCTGCGATAGTTATGTGAATATTTGAATTGAGGAGGCTTACTACTCTTCCTCTTATAATATCTCCTGTCCTGAATGTGATTCTCGACCTACGATCCCCTCTTTCTCTGGGCCATCCGCCTTGTCCACCAGAGAGTGATATGCCTCTTGTAGTTGAAATGGCAGAAAATCCTGAGATAGATTTTGCATCATTGATATACAGAATTCTCACCGATATCATGCTACCAAATAGCATATCAATATATCCAACAAGAATATCTCCAATTTTTGGCAAATTTGGGGTATTTTTTTGCTCAATTCTTACTATTCGTCTCTTCAAATCGTACACCTTGCGTCCAACCGTGCTAGATCGAATACTTCCATCGTCGACATACGTATTCTTACCGCTCTCGAACTCTTCTATAAATGCAATCTCATCGCCAGGAAAGCTAGCTGTTGCCTTCATTTTTTCAATTGTCAAAGTGATAAGAGACATTCTGTGTTAGAAAGTTATAACTGTTACAGGAATGACGAATTATTCGGTTTTCATAGTTTTGTATCCCACCGTTGGAATTGACAAGAAAGAATTTGTACGGTCAGGCCTTCAAGCTCAACAGCAAACAACCTATTAGTAACTTCTTTACAACCTTAACCGTGGAGTTTATCGAATGGTTTCCTTATTATCAGGAAATCAGGGAACAATTTGGCTATAGCACTGAGAGGGACCAAGAAGCCGCAAAAGTCCTATCTTATATGACCCGGCGAAAGGCATTAGATCTAAGAGTGCTAAGAAAGAAAATTCACGGAAAGAAGGTCATGGTAATAGGAGCAGGGGTTAACCTAGAAGCCAGTATTTCATACATCAAGAAAAATCGAAACTGTACGAAAATTGTCGCTAATGGAGCAGTTCAAGCAGTTTTAGAACACCGAATCAAACCAGACATCGTGGTGACCGACTTAGATGGGAACCAATTGTTTCTCAAGAAAGCGGATAAGTTGGGGGCAGTCATGGTAGTCCACGCACACGGCGATAACATTCCTGTCATGAATAAAATAGTCCCTAAACTTAGACACATCATAGGCTCTACCCAGGTAATGCCTATGAATAATGTGTATAATTTCGGTGGCTTCACCGATGGGGATCGCTCTGTTTTTCTTGCTGAAGAACTGGGGGCGAGCCAAATAATACTTGTTGGCATGGATTTAGGAAATGAGATTGGAAAGTATTCAAAAGATACGGTTAGAGATTCAGAATTGAAGAAGGCTAAGATGAAGGTAGCAAAAAAATTACTAGCAATGTTAGCAAGTAGAACACGATCAGAGCTATTTGATACCTCGAAAAAGCCAATTAGAGGTTTTGCCTATCTCGAAGCAGCTTCAAGTTAGCAGAGGATGAATCATTCCGGTGCTCCTTGGGACAATTCCAAAAGCGGGCTTTAGTTTTTCATAAGCTCGGTTGAATGCTTTTGAGGATGCTTCATTGCATGCAGATTAGAAACAATGAATCGACGTTTGACCTCTGAAAAGCTCTTATATCTTTCGTGTCAATGCAAATTGAAATGTCATCTGGCTATTCTGACGATGAAATCAAACGAGCCGCGGAGATCCGTGAATGGCTTGTTAAGCTGATTTTTGACAAACATGAGGAGATTGAAAACTTACGTGCTACCCTTTCCCTCGTAGATAGCATGCTTAAGTTAGGAAGTTTCAAAGCAGCATCTAGCTTGAAAGATAATTACCCGATCCAATCTAGTCCAACAAATCAATTTTCTCCAGCCAAACCATCTGACATTTCAAGTCATCAGCTGTCGAAACAGGCTATAGTCTCAAATGCTGTAGAACCAAATAATCAATCAGCGGCTATGGATATAACACATCGGGGAAACAAATCTAGTTCGACAGCTTCAGATCCTTCTAGATCTCTTATTACAGAAACTAAGGAACTTCATAGAATAAGGGATAACCTACTGCTCGCTAAAGCAGAGTATACTACTGATTTTATAGATATCGTTCCTGCAGACCATATCTCATTAAATACCAACACCGCCCCATTTCGATCTTTTTTCTTGGGAAGAATCCTTGATGGTATGAAGGTTAAGGACGAAGAAAAAGCTCGCAATCATCAAATAAAAGAGTCAGATTCTTTGACTTATCTTGTTGAAGAGGATGAACGCAACATGATACGTAAAATCAGGATCAACAATTACAGGGATAAGGAACGCCTCAATGAAATTTTCAACACATGTGCATGGGTTCTTAGTCGCATGATTGAAAAGGGTTCACGATGAATCATGGACAGAATTGTAGTCCTCGACTTCGGCTCGCAGTATAGCCATCTGATATGTAGGAGGGTAAGAGAAGCAAATGTGTATTGCGAGTTGTTGCGTCATGATACTCCTGCGAGATTGCTTCGCGAAATCAGACCTAAAGGAATAATCATCTCAGGTGGTCCAGCAAGCATATATGTTGAAGGGTCTCCTAGGCCTGATTACGGTATTTTTGATCTGGGTATTCCCATCTTGGGTATTTGTTATGGACATCAATTAATTGTTGACAGATTTGGGGGAAGGATAAGAAAATCTAATGTTCGTGAGTATGGTAGTTCGAACCTTGTTATTGATGATAATAAGGATCTTTTTAGTAACATAAAAGGTAACATAAGATGTTGGATGAGCCACAGCGATACTGCTGAATCGATACCAAAGGATTTCGAAGTTCTGGCTCATACCGATAGTTCGTCGTCGGCAGCGATTGTTAACAGAAACAAGAAACTATTTGGAATACAGTTCCATCCTGAAGTATTACACACGGAAAGTGGAACAGAGATTCTCAAGAATTTCTCATTTCGAATAAGTGAGGCCGCACCTGCGTGGAATATGAAAGACTTCTTTGAAAGCTCGATCTCAGAGATCAGGAATAAGGTAGGAAGAGATAGAGTATTATGCGCAGTTAGTGGAGGAATTGATTCAACCACAGTAGCGGTTATGCTACATAGAGCGGTCGGAAACAACCTTAGATGTGTATTTGTCAATCATGGAATGTTAAGAGGCGGAGAGGAGGAGCTAGTAGTCCAATCTTTTGAGCAGGTTCTAAATATACCATTAATCGTAGTCAATGCATCAGAGCGATTCGCTACAAGGCTGATTGGAATCAAGGATCCGGAGGAAAAAAGAATGATAATAGGTGACGAATTTGCTCGAGTATTTCGTGATGTTGCATCTAAACGTGGTCCTTTTCAATGGCTCGCTCAAGGAACCCTTTATCCTGATATCATAGAAAGCGGAGTATCCCATGGCCCCGCATCACTTATCAAAAGTCACCACAACGTGAAAGGATTGCCTAAATGGCTTGATCTGAAGGTTATTGAACCGCTGAGTACACTTTACAAGGATGAAGTAAAAAGGCTTGCAGAGAATCTTGGCGTCCCTACCCAATTATTGAAGAGGCATCCTTTCCCTGGACCTGGTTTGGCTGTAAGAATTATAGGCGAGGTGAATCATGAGAAAATTCGTATCGCCAGAGAGTCTAGCAAGATAGTCGAAGATGAGCTGATGGCCTCAGGCTGGTATAATAAAGTCTGGCAAGCATATGCGGCCGTGGGCGATGATAAGGCGGTAGGGGTAATTGGCGATGGGAGACTTTATGGTCACATTGTAATCATAAGGGTCGTCGATTCCGTGGATGCCATGACAGCTGATTGGGTGCGATTACCTCATGATATCATCGCAAAAATTAGCAATAGAATTAGCAATGAAGTGGTAGGAGTTACTTGGGTGACCTATGCCGTGTCGAGCAAGCCCCCGGCTACAATTGAACCACAGTAAGAGATATTTATCTCCACAAAATCTTTTCACAGTGAAGCATGCACATCACCATCATAATTTTGAACCACACTCTTCGCAATACTTCGAGCCATCTTCATTATCATAGCCGCATGCCTTGCACTTCTCGAGCATTGTAGATCCGTTAGACTGGTCGGGCTCCTTAATAGTGCGATTCTCATTGATCAACACAATGTCACCAATCTTGGAGATCTTTGACCACAGGATTTCAGAAGATTTAGCATCCTTCTCAGTTGATTGATCATGGACCATAATACTTACGTCAACTCTTCCATTCTTTAGCCTTCGAAGACCGATTTCCCTTATTTTTCCAATAAGCATGGCCTCTGCGTCATAAGCTGGCATTTCGATTAGTGAGTGTATTGGGAGAAATTCTCCGTTAACCATGGCGCTATGTACTTCATGGGCCGAGTCAACCGCAGAATGTTCATAAGCTCTCGAAGATTCTTCAGGTTTCATGGAAGAAATTTGTTGACTTACTCCCTGAGGCTTGACAAAGGATGAATCGCCTTGTTCTAGCTTTTCATTCTGAGGAGATCGAAACTTACGGTACTGTGCAATCGTACCTTTGCATTTCTTGCATTTGTATTCACCCTTCTCTTCTAAGATCACCCCTTCCCCTAAATCTTCATTAGGGTTATCGAACACAATGGCCGGAGGACCATCAAATTGTTCTTCGCATTTGTTACAGTAGTGCTTCAAGAGCCTATTTTCATCTAGTCTTCCTACACCTGCTAGGAAAAGCTCAGGCCCTCCTAGGTTACCTTTTCTTTGCTCTTCCTCCGTTATTTTGGCTAGAACGTAGCCTCCTGATCCGCGAAGTTTCTTGTCTTGATAGTCGTTACTGGGCGTTTCGCTTAGCATGAATAATCATTAGCGGGTCTGAATATAAAAAACTTGTATTACGCTCATACTCCTAATTGATCACCTGATAACTGTATCCTAATTTATGCTGGATCAGTTCCGTATCCCTTATATTTCTGTGTTTTCTTAGATATATCGTCAAAAGCGACGGCAGATCTGTCAAGTATCCGAATACTACTTATCATTTCTTCCGTGCATTTGTGCAGAAAAATATTAGTGAAAAGAAAGATTGAAATCTACATTTGAAGAATTAGGAGTAAGCCCACCTCTGACTAGGGCATTGGAAGAAATAGGCTTCGCCAGGCCATTTCCTATTCAAGAAGCATCAATACCTCTTATTTTGCAAGGGCATGATGTAATTGGCCAGGCACACACTGGAACGGGTAAGACGGCAGCTTTCTGTTTGCCTGTGTTATCACGTCTCAAAAATAACGGTCCGGTACAATTTTTGATATTAGTACCCACTCGAGAACTTGCGGTTCAAGTAACCCATGAGATTATAAAATATTCGAAATATACCTCAATTCGTGTAGTATCCATTTATGGAGGGGTAAGTATCGGTCAGCAGCAATCACGATTGGAGAGAGGAGCTCAGGTAGTCGTTGCCACTCCTGGGAGACTCATTGACCATTTGAAGAGAGGAACTATCGAGCTAGACAAGGTAAGTCATGTTGTACTGGATGAAGCCGACAGAATGCTCGATATGGGTTTCATTGATGACATCAGGTTCATTCTTTTTTATATAAGTGAAAAGCATCAAACCTGTCTTTTTTCAGCTACGATGCCTCCTGAAATTCTTCGCCTTGCAGAAGAATATATGACTAATCCTACGAAAGTCCTACTTGATGAAGAAGAAATCAGCCTCGACACAATCGATCAGTCATATTTAATTACCCAGGAAAGGCAGAAATTCAAGCATCTTTGCGAGCTGATCAAAAATGAAAGTAAGAAACAGATGATCGTATTTGCTGCTACAAAACAGCGAACTCATAGATTGGCTAATGATCTAAAAGATGCGGGTTTTAAGGCCATCTCAATACATGGAGATTTATCACAAAAGCAGCGAGAAGTGGCTATGTATAGATTCAAGACGGCAAAGGAAGATATACTTGTTGCTACAGACATAGCAGCTCGAGGTATCGACATCCCTGCAGTCAGTCATGTAGTAAATTATGATGTTCCAGAGGATCCATTAATTTATTTTCATCGCATAGGCAGAACAGCTCGAGCAGGTGGGACTGGCAAGGCCGTATCCCTGGTTTCTGTTGAGCGAGTCGACGACTTTCAGAGAATTATCAATCGTACAGAGCAACCAATCCGCAAGCTGAATTTTGAACTAGGCATAGAAGTCCCTGTATATGAAGGTAGAAACAATCGCCCATCTTTTTCGAGAGGCAGATCCTACAGGCCTTCTAACGGTTACCGAGATAGACGAGAAAATCAATATGGTCAGAGGAAGTATAACAATGAGATGAGTGGCTCTCGGTACCGGGGAAGAGGAGAAAGTCGCTATAATAATCAGAAGAGATATAATAGAGGCTTTCAACAACGGTCATTTTAGTTGGCTCAAGAACCTGGTCTGCATTCTGGTCCCATCGTAGATCATTTCGAGCTTTACCTAGATTCAAAGAGGTAGAAAAGAGCAATTCTCATCGATCACGAAAAATTATGATGATTATTGGATAGAAATTATTTCTTAAACATCTTAATCTGAACTTTAATCACGAGTATAGTTTCATCTCTCTGTCGGTAACTATATATCTAAAAATTGATGATATAGATTAGATGCATCAGGACGATAATGAAGATTCTTTTGTGAAGATTGCCGCCCTCATTGGAGGTGAAGAATATCTAAAAGTTGCACGTGCCCTCTTGCATGCGGAAGACGCAACTGATGAGGAAATTGCAGGTGCAACAGGTCTTAGAATTAACATCATTCGAAAAGTACTTTATGATATGTTTGGGAAAGCGCTGATTACAGGTATTCGTGTAAAGGACGAGAAAAAAGGATGGTTCGTGTATAGGTGGCGAGCCAAAAGGGATCAGGTAGACAATTTTATAGATAATCAGAAGAAAAAAATACTTGATCGGTTGCAAAAACGACTTGAGTACGAAGAGTCCTCTGAATTCTACCATTGTGGGAATAACGATTGTTCACATGTCAAATTCGATTTTGCAGTAGAGCAGTTCTTCAAATGCAGCACTTGTAAGGAACCTCTGAATATGATTGATAACAATCAAGTCAAGGAAGCTTTGCGGCATAAGATTGAACAAATTATTTCAGACATTACACCCAGAACCTAGCAATGCTTGTATTAGCTCAGAATCAATATTTTCAGAAATAATGATATGGCCTTCGTATTTGAACCCTGCTATTCGGAATCAAAATCACTCGAAGGCGATCGGTCAAGGTTGAAGGCAATAGAATCTACGTAATAAGGCCGAGAAAGCAAATCATAAGGGAGATCTTGATTAAAATCAGAAGAATAATTGTCCTTGGTGGTATCGGACTTCTCTAAGAAAATATTTATATTCTTCAAATCGCTCTCAAAATTTCTATATGACTTATTACTATAAAAGTGTATGTCAATGATTTGCCTCTCAATTTAGTGCTCCAGGAATTGCCAGGTTATCACCAATGGGAAACTTTACGGATCGTTTCAACTTAGTGTCTCTACTAGCGGGAACCTTTACAGTGGACAGATGATCGCCTTTGTCACTAGTTCCTCAAAAGAAACTCATTAATCCCAATGTTAAAGTGAATCGTCCGTTACTTTATGTAGATAGCTTTTCTGTCATGCTGCATCGATCGGGTTGATACACTATTGATTCACTTGAAATAAAAAATTCACGCGTTACAGCGATAAGACTCCGCTATTGTTTAGCAATGCCCCAAGGAATAAAATTATCACTGATAATCCCACAATCACCCTTCCGAGAAGAATTATTCTGGATCTTATAGGTTGAATAAAAGAATTGGTTGAGCCACCGCTTCTAATCCTGTTTTCTGTTTCAATGTCTATAGACCTTATATGGATCACATAGAATATCAGCGTAACAATAACGAAGATGATCTTGATAGACAGAATAATGCCATACTCAGAGTCAATTAGAGCATTTGGCTGCAATAGTAAAGCGCGAGAGTTGTAAATTCCGGTTATTATCAGTATAATAAACGATGGTAATGCAAATCTATTGAATCTCCTTCCAATCCTTAGCATAAGGGCAAGACGATCTGCTGGCGATTCGGCAATCGTTCCTAACATAGGTGCCAAGACAATCCCTAAGAACAAGGATCCACCAACCCATATTGATGCACAGGTTAGATGGAGCCAAAAAACGAAGACATCCACCAACGCCATCACGAAAGAGATTGACGTTAATACTATTATTCGTATTGTCTTAGAAAAGATTTTAATGCGCTTTTGACTAGCATAAATGCCAGGTTGTTTCTTACCAAACGTAGAGCCATTCTTATTGGCGTTATTGCATCCATAGCAGCAGCGATAATTCTTACGCCGCTCATCCTGACTCTCACTCTTCCGCCAGATATCAATGCTGTAAAGATCAACCTTGACAAAGTTGAGGTCGACAATCCATCTCCAGAAGAGGAATCGGCGAACTTGCTTACCCTTAACGTATTTTTTAAAATTGATAATCCGACTGATACGACTTTGACAACCTCTAGAATCGATTATACCCTTTTTGCAAATGGTGAGTCTCTGGGTAACGGAAATATCGATTATGTCGATATTCCAGTCCACGGACGGCCACAACTGTTATCTGGAGGCGAGGCAACAATTATGTCAAAGTTCGAAATACCACGTAACGATCCGAGTCTTACGCAAATCAATATCGGAAATCTCTCTAGCTCTAACATAAATTGGGAAGCGGAAGGGACTGCTGATATAGAATCTGGATTTGCTACAGTTCCATTAGCCTTTAAGGATGAGCTTGAGCGTTCTTCGTAAATTGATTTGAGTCAGAATACTCAATAATGTATATGATAAAATAACAATTAGCAAAAAAGGTCTCTGTACATACTTCTAACACATAAAATTATGATTGTTCATGTGTTTCGGATTCGTTTAATCCATGTGTCATTACAATGTGCAGGACGCTTCCAACCTGCATGCAAAGCTTGGTTATAGGTTATAGATCGATATGACGCTGATGGTTCAACGTTCTGCTAAAACTAGAGAGTACCCAATCTGCGATCCATGTACACTTGGCTGGACTGTACTGACTCATATCATCTTCCGATGAACACAAATGTTGATAATTGCAACTGAAACACGGGGCTCCCTCAACACTATTTATATCCACTTGTCTTTTTTGAATTTCAGACATAGCAGGTTTCTTTACTATTAGTTTGTACGTCCACCTACCGTTATAAAGGATTTTTTCTCTAGAAATAAGGGCCTGTTTTTCCAGATTCCCGACAAGCCTTGAACCGTCTCGGCTATCTAGAGAGAATGTCTTACAAAGTTCAGTTTGGAATATTCCATTCTCTCCGCTTCGAGATATTGTTTGGAGTGCCTGTTCGACCAAACTATTTCTAGTTTTAACTGAAATTTTCATAGGAGTAACTATTTCTGATGGCAAAATGTAATTTGTTATTATCCAACATAGATATAAAAATCTTCATACTTGTCCAGATACTTTTCGAGTAGGCAAATGACGTTTTCATAGCTAGGGCCACTATGTGTGCTGGTGAAGATTGTGACACTATATGATACTATCAATGATGAAGCTATAATATCTTCTCGATAATGATTCTTATTAATTTTGAAGTATAATTGAGTAAAGAGATTTATAGTATCTCGATCGGTAACTTTATGATTCCAGAGGCGATGAGAATCTGCAATAGTGAAGACATAAAGGATAATTCTTTGAGGGTTTTCACAATTAACGATAGGGATATCCTGATAGGAAGAAGAAACGGAAGGATATTCGGGTGTAGCAATTCATGTCCACACAGAGGGGCCTCCTTGTCGAAGGGACATTTTAACGGGAATAACCTAGTGTGCTATATGCACGGGTATGAATATAATATATTCATAGGCTCATTAGAAAACATGAAATCCTGGAAAAAGGAAGACAGCTGGATCGAACAGAGCCCTAACTGGCGAAAGTCGGGCAATTTGAAATTGTATAAAATTGATGAACACGACAACGGCATTTTCGTCGACTCTGCTCAACTGAAGGAGCCAGCTTAACGGTTCTAACATAGAAAGAAATAGAAAATGTGGCTAGTAACGTAATGATGATGCTGCCAGGTCTCTTGAGAATTGATTAGCTTATCAATATTGAAACATATGAATACATTTGATACCATAAGTGGAGTCAAACAAATTATTCATAAGATTTAAAGGAAGGATTTACTCTCAACATGCCTCCTCTTTAAAAGTTGGATCGTTTGCAGAGAACAATTCCTCATAACTAGGGTCGCATGGGAAAATCACGGTTAAATAAATTCTACCTAACCGATCATGCAATAGAAACCGCATCTGTATATGTAAAAACTCTCGCGCTCTTCTTTTAGTTGCTGGTTGGGAAAGGACTGAATTAGCCAATTGAGTACGGTCAAAGATGGAACGATGAGTGAATACTCGTTATCGAATTACTGGAGGAACAATTGTGAGATGCATTAATAGGAAGGGTCGGTATTATTCGCTAACTAACTAGCGCCGATATCCATATAAGAGACTATTATTCTGGGTCGTTGCTGTAAAAGAGAACAAAAAATGATTGGACAATATATTGTAGATAATTAATAACCATTAATCCTAGTTACTTTCTCAGACAAACTGATAATATTGTCTAATTAAGCGCCAAATTACATAATGTCTCTCAGGCTCTAGCCCCTAGCCTGTGTCAAGTAGAATCAAAATTGCATTGTGAGAAATCGCTGATACTATTAAGCATTTTGTTTATGTGTGCTCTGGCCACACTATCCTGCTAAGCAAACATTTTATTTACGCACTTTCTTCTATTCATTCTATTCGTTGAACCAAGATGCCGAAAAGAATCTATATTGCAGGTAAGAGTGGCGACTCTTGGTATCAGCTACCTCCTTCTACAAGACAGAATTATAAGACAACTCTAGCAAAAAAGTATGGATCTAGGTGTAATCCTAGCTATTGCCTTCCAACTGCTCAAGGAGTGGACAACAGATATTCTAAGTTTGGATGTGGCAAATATTTTCCTCTTGCCTTGCTTACGGTAGACCACATCATTCCTATATCCAAAGGTGGCCCGGTTTTCGACATCGAAAATATGCAACTGTTGTGCTGGCAATGCCATAGGAAGAAGACCACTGAAAACGACATGTTAGAGATATAGTCTCCAAATTCCAACTCGAATGTTATTTTTTTTGTAAAGTTGCTGATTTCCTAATATCTCGAATACTCATCGATTTTGACCATTCTATCTTATTATTCTTAAGGCCAATAATCATTCCTAAATCATTCCCCAGGATTGAATTTAAATAATCGTAGAATTCATAATACGATCTTGCCTAGTTACCAACGGGTAAAATGTTAACGGTGGGGTGGCAGAGCGGCTATGCGTTCGCCTGCAGAATCGAATGCAGCAAGCGAATCTATAAGGGTTCGAATCCCTTCCCCACCTCTAGTCAAATTTCATCGTAATCTCTCATGAACATAAAGAAAATGAAACGATTTCTTTCACGCTCCCGAAGATTGAAGATTACTCGATTTGAATCGACAATCAACCCAAAGGTATTAACCAATA
The DNA here is from genome assembly GCA_050748485.1 of Nitrososphaeraceae archaeon. GTDB lineage: Archaea > Thermoproteota > Nitrososphaeria > Nitrososphaerales > Nitrososphaeraceae > TH5896. The sequence goes on from JBOGPP010000195.1 coordinate 18,354, forward strand.
TCAACTAACAAAGCCTGATTGATTACTCACAAGTTCGAAACTTTCTATTCAGATCATTCGCCTATTGAAGGTATAAGTCAATCTATCCCCCTTATCAGGCCAAAGTGCATCCGGCCCGACGTCGTCATTGCGCCTCAGACAACACCATGCTTGATTGAAGGCTTAGACCAAGTAGTTGTTCGTAACGTATAGATATCTGCAGAAACGAATCGTATGTTGTTCTGATGAACAATGAAGAAACCTCTCTGGCCATTGGTAGGCCGAATGAACTCGATGATCCGATAAATAGCCTATTAGTTGTAATCAACAAGCTCGTCGACATTGAAAGTACAATGGATTATCGAGGTGGTAAAATAGAGGAAATCCAGGATAACCTGCACGGTATAATAGACTTACTAGAAAAATCAAAGAAATGAGAGAGTTGGCAATTATTTCGCCATAATCGATATTCAATTTACCACATAGAACATCCCATATGTTTCTGGGAGTCCTTTTTAGCGAAAGAATTATCACTTCTTTACCGATCCAATTATCTAAGGAAATGCGTAAAATCATAATACAAGCCCCCCGCGGAATTGCGGCCATCCTTGAAGAAAAAATGAGAAACAAATACGAAGTGAAGGTAGAAGTGATTCCTGATAATCCTAAAGCGATTTGTCAAATTATGGCGAATAAACATAGAAATTGGATTACAATCTGCAGGTTTGCATCAGATGAAAACATCAAGGACATTATTACGATGTTTGAAGTTAACTTTCTTTTAAGAAAGTAAATACTATGGAACAGGAAACATTTAGATTTCAGGATACCTATTCCAGCTGCCTAGCTGTTTCCAAACTGGAAGTATGAACCATTTTGAGCATCTGCAGGTGAGTTCGGGAATTCTTTGTTTTTATCTGTACCTATTTAAGCTGGATTGCTTTAAGATGCCAGAGTGCAGAAATGCAGATAGATGCCCGCGGAAATAGGTGTATTCTAGTTGGATGATAAATGGGACGAAGACAAATTTCAGGATGACGGTCTTCGAGGTAAAGTTAGTAGAAATTATATAAAAATTGCTAAGGTTGGTATAATCTTAGGTTTTATAGTTGTAGCTCTGGTTGTTTTATCGGTGTTCCTTCCAAGGGTTGGAGTAAGCGTCGAAATAATAGAACGGGGGGGATTGATAGGTTCGGTGACGGCAAAAATCAGTAACAATAACCTTGATTCACTGAACAATGTAGTGGTTCAGTTTGGAGAGAACGGAATTCCCCAGAACCTGGGAAAAATTGGGCCCTTCGCATCCGTGTTTTCTTCTCCAAATCCAAGTGAACTGGAATTTGATCGAATCATTCTAACAGCAAACGATGGAGATGTTCGAGTGGTAAAGTACAGAAACCAATAACTGGTCCGACAAGAATTTATTGCATCTCAAAATCATACCGACAGCAACGGTTGACTTCATCTTATTAATGAGAGCACCACTATGGGGATAGGTATACGAGTGCAAAAATAGAGGCTCAGCAGCTCGAAGGCCTTTGCCTGTCACTTTACATATGTTGCCTTTAAGTCTCTATTCTTGTGGAAAAATATTCGATATGGAAGGATTATAATATCCATTCCATAAAAATCTTATTGCAAGGGATTATTAGAATGCCCTACCACGCTGTCATTTTTCATCAGAACGCAACACGCACAATTTTCATTAAGGCAAGTGTTTGATACCTTATGCTTACAAATAGGACAAATACACTCAGAGTCCGATCCGGCTTGAATCTGCTTGTTGGGTAACCCGGTACTCTGGAGAAAATTCTTTGATTCCCTTAACCTTGTGCTTAGGTAAAGCCAGGCTGTAAAAAGAGATATTCCTATGATTATGATTACAAGGCTAACTAGAGCTGCTCTTAGAGCAAATAATATTACTCCGAACAGGATCGTCGTAATTCCAACGGCAAACAGCCAATTGTAAGAAAGAGGCCGGTTTCCATGAGGCACGATTGGGCTATCAGGCTTTGTAGGATTTGCGGAGTTCATCCCTTAACAATTCTCCATTGAAAAGTCATTCCATCAGAATTGGCGTCTATATCATTCCTTGGATGATATTTTCTCTCTTCATTTATTCTATTTTTCGTGTTTGAATGTCTCGAGAATTTCCTTTTATTAGGATTCAATATTTGGTCCAGCCGAGGATGTACAAGTGTCAAAACCCTAGAAATAAACCCAATCTTGCAGCCAAACTCAGCTTCTTCAATCAACTTCAACATTAATGTCTCGTACTCTAGATCAATTTTCCTAGATGTAGACAAGCTAATATTTGCAAAACGCAGTGAGGCAAGTTCGATCATTTTTGAGTTGTTCGTTCCAGATTAGCCGGTTCTCATTATTAGAGTTATTGGTAATCCCGACTTTCGTCACTTGTATTCGCATCCTCCCCCTGCGCCAATTTCCTATACTGCATTCCAAATTTTGGTTACATGCCTTAATGTTTATTCCTTACACTCGGAGCTAGATTACGCGTTTGAACGACAATATTTTTATTATCATTTATGTCTACTCAAAAGGGCTGCAGGTTTCTGTCGGACAACTTATGCTCTGGCCATCCTCGAGTCTATGTTTTGCCAACTTAAACTTGCAATTGTAGAGATCAGACAAAGATGGTTAGCGTAGAACAGTTCTAAAAAATTTACTTCTTAACCATTTCAATATCAAGAATGAAAATATTGTAGAGACTGGATAAAATAAACAATAACGTATTCTGCTTGGCTATTCGAATTCAAATTTCCTTGTACTCGATCCGTCAGGCTTACTTTGTATCTAGTAAGCAAAGTGAACTACTTCTGTGATCAACAGATCTAAATATGGCTAATACTCATAAGTTGCACCCAATCACCGATATAGGCTACTATTTTCGTCTTCCTTTCACCGAGGTTTCGATTTCAAGATAATTATTTATCTTATTGTTATTATCTAGGTCTTGAGACCAGATGACGAAATTGTGTCGAATTGCAGTCGTGCAAATGAAGTCAGACACAGACAAGAACAAGAACTTGGCGCAATCAAGAGATTACATTAAAGAAGCTCATTATAGAAAGGCACAAATTGTATGCTTCCCTGAATTTCAGATGGGATTTTCCCCCTCAGATCAAAAACCCATTGAATTGAGCGAGATCTCTGAAACCGTAGCTAATGGTAATTTTGTCAAGTCATTAGGACAATGCGCAAAAGAAAATGGAATTGAAATCATAAGCACGATCTATGAGAAGGCTAGAACCAAGAATAAAGTCTTTGATTCTGCACTTGCAATAAGACGGGATGGAGTGGTGATGGCACGTTACAGGAAGATTCATCTATACGACGCACTAGGTTTTAGAGAATCGGATAAATTCCTGGCCGGAAATAATATTGAGAAACCTTTTCAATTTGCAGCTGCAAAAATAGGTCTCATGATCTGTTATGACATCCGGTTTCCTGAAATGTCTAGAATACTGAGCGTACAGGGCGCAGAGTTTCTGGTGATCCCCTCAGCGTGGGTGCATGGGATCATGAAAGAAGAACACTGGCAGACCTTCTTGAAGGCCAGAGCAATTGAGAATGGCGTCTATGTAATTGCCCCTGACCAAATAGGAAACATATACACTGGTAGAAGTATGATAGTGGATCCTTTTGGAACTGTCCTGTTAGATATGGGTAACAAAGAAGGGATGGAAGTGGTAGAATTAGATAAGTCGGATATTATGAAAGTGAGAGGAAAACTTCCGCTTCTAAAGAACAGGAGAACTGATGTCTACAAGAAAAATCTTTTTGCATTTACTGGCCACTAATCCTTATTTTCATTATCATTGAGTACGGTGACCCCTTCACTAGTCAGGAGTATTTCAACGGGAGATCTCTAATTGCTGTCCGATAATATCCCGAATTCGGATTGTCAGTGATATACAAAGTTCTATTACTTGTCATAAAAAGCAATCCCAAAGAGTAGGAGGATGAGTTTATTCAGATGATGATAGCATCAAGCGACTCTCCTTTCTACGTTGAAATCACATGAGCTACCTGCTACTTCGATTTTATCGGTGCGACCTGCTGGGGCTCAGCCAATTAATGTTGGGATTGGACACGAAATCTCCATCTACATATGATGCGTGTCGAATTAAGACTGTTGTTACCAGAATCAAGGATACTAACTGTTACTGAAGTCAGATAGTATCCAGCAACAGTAAATAGTCATATCATAACCTGGTTCTCCTCCTTAGTAATGGAATGAAATGCAGATCGATATATTCAGTTAAGATAAAAATTGTACAAGTTGACCTTTTCTTTCAGTCTATGAAGTATAGAAGGAAGAAGATATTATGGGCCCAATTCTATTCGCGGGGGGACACTAGAATCCATAAGCAGATGCCTCCTAGCATTTACTTGATATTCGAATTGACAAATACTGCACCGTGTGGATGAGAATCTTACAAAAAGCTACCTATCTTAATCCTCTTCTTTCCTGTTCAAAGATTTGTTTCTGCTCTCTAATTTGTTGTGCAATGGGATTAGGAAAATATGTCTGCACGAAAAAGGCTGCTGTAACCACAAGAATTAACAAGGTTAACGCGATTATCGAGGCGACGCTATTATTTGAAAAGACCACTTCTTAATATTCACATTACCAAAATATATATATGACCTTCTGTTCTGTTTTGAACGTAAGTAGAATGCTATCTGAATGACCAGTATTTAGTTGATTTAGAATAAGTAATCTTCAACTGATTCTATTTGAAGGACCGGCCTATGAATAAAATTGATCCCTCTAAATGCACATAGGTTATGGGTAGACTTGCTCACCACTGTGTCTATCAATAATTCTAATAGCCTTTGTAGGACAGGTTTCTGCCGCGGACAATATATCTTCGAATGAAGCACCGTCTTCTGATTCAATTCTGACTTTAGGATTTATGATCTTGTTCTTTTCTAACACAAATACTTTTGGTGCTAATACCTCGCAGCTTCCAAACGCCATACATAGCGTTGGCTCTACTGATATATGGAAGCGAGCGGGTGGCTTAGAGCTCTCTTCGTCAATCACTTGTACGCCTATGTTTACAGACGGATCCTTCCTGATTCTTGTGCTCTGCCTATAACCAAATTTCTCGTGCTTTCACTCCTTGAATGCATAATCTGTCCTTGTTTGATTTTCGTTCTGATTGGGATAAACTGTAGACTCACGAGAATATTTAGGCCCTCTGGTTGGAATTTCGAAACCATCGTAAGATTGACGAGCTTTCTTGGCAACATTAGTCTCTGTCGACAAACCGCCATTTTGTATTGGCCTTGTCACATCATACTGTTTCCTTTTATCCTTATCTGAAAGAATTTCAAAGGCGGCATTTATCATCTTAATCATATCCCCTGAATGACCTGATGTGTTCTTATCAGGATGATGCCTTTTGGCCACTCGACGGTATGCCTTTCTGATGTCGGGATAGCTAGAGTCCTCGGAAACTCCCAGAGTTTTATAATATCCTAAGTAGTCCAAATGAGTTGATTACCATTCTATGAATCCTCCGTACTTTATATCCTGAGCTGCTCCTTTTACCACAAACTTGGTTACTCTGATCGTACCGCTATGGTTCCAACCAATATTCCTCCTCTTATCATTTGATTTATTTGAGACAATAGTTTGGTAATATCCAAACTTGTAAATGAAAAGGCTTAATATCGAAAAAGGAAACAACCTGGCTGGAATATCTTTTGCCAACTGCGGGTCCCCCTAGCGATAATCTGTTCCCATTTCGTCGTGTAACGACCAAAAAGAGCTGCTCTTGTGATTTGAGGCAGAAATGACAGGGTAATCGTAGCGTTCAGATATCGGCCAAGATGCTAAGACATCTGTTCAATGATTCTCCTAATGATTTTTCTATTCCTGTCCGCATAAATTGGTGATTCGATATCTATCCAATCTGTGTTGTTATCGTCAAGATTGTAGGAATACAGATTAATCCCTGTTGAGGGTAGGTTTGCCAAGACATCATGTGACAAGTTAAAACTATTGGTCTGCTTGTGCCGAGCAACGGATTCTTGTTGATGCAAATATTCAAATATCTTTTTACTAAAAAGATAAATTCCAAGCGCCTCATGGGATTCTAGTTCAACGATTGGCTTTTCGATAAACTTCTCTATCCTGTTGCAATCTTTAGCATCGACAGTAACTCGTCCAGTCTCTTCGTATCGATGCTTTCTAGTTACCAGAATTCCGGTAACTTCTTTGCCACCAGATAGCTGAGTATTCAACGCATTATAGCGACTGACTAAATCCATCAAATCCAACGCACATAAATTATCGGCAAACCAAACAAGAAACGGTTCGCTACCATTTGTAATCGATTCCTCAGCGCTCAGGACTGCTCCACCAGTCCCATTCTTGCTGTCCTCAATGAATGAGATCTTTTTAAGAATTATGCTATCTTTTCCTTCGAAATAGTTAATGATTTGGGTTCCAAAAAAATCAAACTCACATACAATAAGAATCTCCTCTACTATTGCAAAACGAGCAAGATATCTCACAACCTGATCTATAACAGGTCTACCTTCTATTGGAATCAATGATTTAGGGATGTAATCGCTAAATGGTCTTGCTCTAGTACCCTTACCGCCCGCAAGAAGTACTACTTTCATGATTCATCATGAATTATCTGATGATGAAGTTAATCAATTTTTTTAATAATATTGCGCTGCATTCACATAGACCTACAGACTAATTGATCATATCTTGAGTAGCATCATGTCCCAAAAATGTAATGGGTATTCTTCAGGATAAATTGGAATCTTGAATCATGCGACGGGATCAAGTATTCTCTCCATCCGTGTCATTTTAGTTATTGATAACACGATCCTAGTCTAAAATAAGGCGGCATTTTCACGTTTAATTATTGTCAAAATAATACTATGAAGCTCGGGTTAGAGTAAACTCTACCCTAACTTCTTGCTCAAGAATTTTCCTGTATTTGATGTAATGAATTCAGTTACTTCTAAGTAGGAAATATCAAGAACTTCTCCGACAGACTTAGCTACGGTTACCAGGAATGATGTAGGCAACGCAGGTAATTTTGCAAAGCATCTGGGGTACTGGACTGGACCATCTGTTTCAATAAGAATCCTGTTTCTGTCGGTATTCTTTAGAAGTACTCGTTTGTCTTCAGAAAATACTAAAGGTGGACCATAGGAGACATAAGCACCCATGTCCATCAGAACGCGTAATTGCTTCTTGTTACCAGAGAACCAATGGAAGAGCAAATTCGTCAGATTGTAGGATCCTATTATATCTAGAATATCGTCGAGAGATTTTCTAGAATGAATAGATATTGGTTTGTTTGACTTTTCTGCGAGGTTCAGCATCTCTTGGAATACCTGTTTTTGCTTTTGATATGAATTCCCTTTGTTAAGCGTATAAGTCGGATCGAGTCCAATTTCTCCTATTCCTCCAATCGAATCAGAATATTCGGAAAAGATTTCCACAAACTTTTCGATGTCAACTTCTTGAACAAATTGTGGGTGAATTCCTATGAATTGCGTTACTATGTCATTGTTGGATTGACCAAATGTCTTAATTCCGTTGATCGTAGACGTGATATCCACTGTAACCGAACAAACATGCATCTTCATGGTTCTGATGCTCGCTAGGATCTCTTTCAAATAAGAAGAAAACTCAGGATCTGTTAGATGGACATGTGCGTCACATAACGGAGTGATAGATTTTCACCCTTGCATTATAATCGACTCTTTCTTATCAAGTTTGACATTTGAACCTCTCTTACTATCTAATCCTGAAGGCTCGACGCGGGTCAGCATAATGAAATTTGATATAAAGATCTGATACGTAACTAAATACACGTTCCGTGCTGGTAGTTAGTCGCACATATACTCTAAGATCCCCTTTTTAAAAAACAGGACAAGACCTCCACCGATCTGTTTCACATTCTAAGTACGTTTCTAGTAGCCAGACGTATGTCTTCCGGTTTTATTGTTTTTCTACCGGCATGCAATGACAACTCAACTGCATTCTTCGCAATTTTTTCAGCTAATTGTTCTAAAACTATTCGTAGTTCGTTAGCAGCATCGTCGCTCACTCTCTCTGCACCCGACTTTCTGATAATACGTTGCATGCCAGCAAGGCCCAGTTCAGGTCCAGAAGAGAACATGTTTATGAATTAAATCCAAGATTAAAAGTATATTTTCAGCCCAGTCAAATTATTTAAATCATTTTGTGTCCCTTTACGAGCCCAAAATAAATGCCCAATTAAGGCCCTTGTTGGATCACCCGTAGGTGATGAGTTAATAGCAATAAGTCAAGAACCATAATATAATCTAGACATTTTGGTATATGACAATATCAGATCTCAAGAATATTCCCAATTGTCATGATGTTTTTGTCTAACTAGGAGATGAAAAAGTTCTCTGCAACCCAAAAAGCTAGCTCGACTGAAATTAGAGCCACAATTGTAAATGAGGTATTAAGTATGCATTAACAAAAGAAGGTTGATCTCTAATATGCCGTCCTTCGATCACCTGACATATTAGCTATTTAAAGAAGGAGTGCTATTCGAAGTATGATATAAGGAGTCAGTCGATGCCAAAGAGAGTTATCATAAGTGACCGGCTTGCAAACCAAATAATGATGCCCAGATCCATGTCTTCTAGAAAAGGCGAAAATGGGATTATGCTCGTGGTTGGGGCAAGTAACATATACCATGGCGCCCCGTTACTGAGTTCTTTGGCCGGACTCAGATCAGGGGTCGACCTTGTTTATACTGGGGTACCTCAACAAAACGCTTTAGCCCTCCGGTCATTTTCTCCGAACATTATAGTCCTTCCCTTTTCACATAATTCCTTGGATATTGCTTCCGTAAAAGATCTCCTTCATGTTCTTCCAAAGAAACCAGATGCAGCTGCTATAGGGATGGGATTGAACATAGCCAAGAGCAAAGCCCTGATTTATCTGATAAATGAGCTTAAAGGTATGCAAACCAAACTCCTACTTGATGCTTCTGCGTTGATCCCAGACGTCTTAACCCACATATCAGGAACCAACACAATAATCACTCCTCATCTTGGAGAATTCAAACGCGTGTTCTCAATGGAAGGCTCAATCCAGTCTAAAATCCAGGAGAAGACAAGCCTGGAAAAATTGATATCAATCGTGATTGAAATGGCAGAAAAATATGGCATTACGATAATTTTGAAGGGTGAATATAACATAGTAGCGAGCGGAATTGGCGCTAACATATCAATAATCAAACGTAGTACTCCAGCAATGACTGTGGGAGGAACTGGCGATGTTCTATCAGGATTGGTAACAGGTCTTCTCACCAAGTTGGATCCTTTTCGTGCCTCCATTATGGGCGTCTACCTTAATGGTCTAGCTGCATTGCAATCCTTTAAAAGGCTAGGTTTGCATCTCCTAGCAACAGATCTTATCGATGATTTGCCTTTCGTCATGAAGAAATTTGATAAGATAAGGTAGGTACTCTCTTTCTTAGGTTATATATTGTGAAATCTGGGATTTGATAATCTTGCGAATTAAGCTGATCCGTACTTAAATTTCAATAATAGATAGTTTGTTAAATCAACGGATCTAATCCTGATTAATTAATTTGATCTTGACCCTAAGATGGCAACAAAACTACTTTTGTGAATTTTTGGTTCTGCCCTCACCTTGATATAATCATTCTTTCATCATCTTTGGCATTACCCTGGACGTCCCTAACCATGATCTGATTTGAGTGCACAGTTCGTAATTATATGATGCATCATCTATGAGGTTCGTATATCTTCTAACTCTAAACGCAAATAGAACTAGGATCGCCCATTATTTAGAACTCGATCCTTACATTGAATTAGCGACTCATTCATGATTTCTAGCTTTTATGTAGGCCGAGTTGATTTTTTTCGCATAAATAATTTATTACGGCATGCACTAATTTATTTTCTCAAAATCGAAATGTAATAATCCATTTTTACTCTAAAGTTTTTTTCAAACAAGTCAGTCACAATTAGAATATTCTAAGTATCCAATTCACCATGGTACAGGTTTAACACGAATAGATTATATAATTGAAAAGACTAAATAACTTAGTTAAGGAACGTCCAATGAGTAATCAGCGCATCTATGATCTTTACCTCAAGTATAAGGAAGTTTTGTATTTCAACAAGAACCTTATAATTGCAGGTATTTCTTCCCTCCTGGTTGGCAGTCTAGTTACCCAACTTTACTCACAGGCAGGAGGAAGTAATCTCATAAATTCTTTCGTCTCAATAGCGACTGAGTACAGCGTATTCTTTCCAATCTTCGGGATACTTTTCTATATTGACAATAGAAACAGGTACCTCGATCCGATTACGAAAAAGAGGGATTCCCACAAATTAAGGAGCGACATAAAGAAGCTTATAGCTACTTTTTCGGTTTCTGAAATAATATATTCCACATCTAAGATTCTGATTCTTTATCAGCTTCTACAGCTAGCTATAATATCCCCTTATCAGACAGCTATTCTAAGTACTATTCTGTCATGGATGCTCTCCGCCATCACTATTAACATCATGATAAGAATAGTAAAACTAGTTAGAACCGACTAGGTTTTGTGTGCGATAACTTTTCAACGAAGGTTGGCTTAACTATACTTTCTCTTGCCTTCATATCGTTAGGTCGTAAGGGTAAATTTTTATTTCAGCTTAACTCAGAAACCAGCTTCAATTGGGGAGGCTGGTTTCATTATTTCTCGTAAGAGAGTAGTGGCATATGAGCCCTTAGGTAATTTGAAACTAACAGATAGAGATCCGGAATGACTAAATCCCTTACACCAAAGAACTGATTGTCTGAACCCACCTTTAGCACTAAGCTCCTGCATATCCTTTATATAGAAATCTTTTGGCACTAACCCCTCCTCTCTGAGAATTTTATGTGATGTAGATTCAAATCGTCCTTTTCCGGCTTGAAATGAATATCCTACAAGTCGGATTGCGGGAAGCACTGTAGAAAAGGTATCACTGCTTGGGCTTAGTTTCCTGATCTTTCCAAGTACATCTTTACCTTCGATCTCAAAACACAAGTCACCATCCTCACATTTCGTTATATCCTCCCCACCTGATAGAGATTCACTTATACAAAGGTTGAAAATATAGGCTTGATAGGCCTGAACATATAGTCGCCGAATTCCGATGGGGATGGCCCTTAGTGCACGAATATAGTCCCTCTTAAAGAGTAACGATCGTACTATTTCTCTCTCGATATCCATGCCTTTAGGCAATACGCTTATGAGTTTCTTGTAGTTATTTGGGTCAGACAATTGTTCTCTGATTTCTCTGCTGTATGCGGTATCATACTTGGTGGTCTCAGTCAGGAGCAATTCTGATGCTCGTCTAAAATTCCCCTTAAGTATCTCCCTTCCGACGTAATGAGTTACCATCCTTCCACTTCCAAACCTTTGAAGACCATAGAAATTAGCTATCTTATGAATTTCAGGCAAAAAATCGGTCAAATTTGTATGCTTGGTTTCAGCTATCAGAATAGAAAATTGATTTCCCCAAAGATCTGATTTTGAAAGTAATGTACTACCATATCCTATAAGACAAATTTCTGTGTGGTAGGTCTTGATCCTTGGGGGAATACTTCTTGCCTTGTGAATTGTTGTGGCAAATTGCACTGTATTTGCTTTGGCATCTTTGATACCGAGGACTCTTAGTTCCAACCTATGTTGGTCACGTATTTCGATGACAGCATGATTGGAATCGATATTGTGTTTCTTTAGAATATAGATTGGAAAGCGATGAGTTGAGTTTAAATTCTTCGACAAGCTTTCGAGGTATCGTTCATTTAAGATCTCCCTTACCAGAAAATCTTCGGGATTTCGTTTGATCTTTCCACCTATACCGCTAAACGCAGTACAATAGTGCTTAATACCAGCCAGTTGATCAATTGAAGGAACGGTCTTTTCCAAAATATGGAATCCTCACTTCAGGGAAGATAACTTAAGCCCTATTAGTACTATTAATTGGGAAGGAGTTGATGATATATCAAGTTGCGTCAGAATAATTTGGTCACTAAGACTTTTGAACATCCAATTTTACACACCTATAATATATTGTTCCATTTATTGTGACATCTTCTATCCTTATCGAGCGGAGGTTAGCAATCCTACTAACCTTTCTATGCACAATAATGCCAGACAAATTGTTTATTACGTCTTGAAAAGACAATTTAAGCATCAGGTAATTAATGTCTTCTTCTCTTATGCCTGTAAACTCTGCAATTTCTTTCACCGAGAATGCCTTGTCGCTATTTCGACACAAGAAATCTACTACAATTCGATTTAGATCTTTATGTGCTTCGAATTCTGAGGCATCGATAGGCGGAGGAGCCATTAACGAGATAAATAAATTGATACTTATATAACCGAATCTGTATAAGTATACTCTTTCTGATAGTCCCTGGAGATTTTATTGGATCTCTTTTTATCTCCTAGTAACAGGTCATTGCCCAGGTAAGTTGCAATGGGGTCCTACATATTGATCCTGTCCAGTAACTCAACAACCTCTTCAAGAGTTGGTGACTCAGCAAATTGATTTCGGATATAAAGCGAAGATGCGGCATTTGCGAACGTTAACCTGTCTATTGGATCGAGACCAGAGAGATATGCAATGATATCCGCTGCGTCCCATACGTCTCCAGCTCCGGTCAGGGTTTTGATCTCGCTTCTGATTGCTGGAACTATCTCACTATCTTTCCCATTTGACCAAGCCGATCCTAATTTAGTATGAATGTCAATACTTATTCCGGTTTTCATAGACAACTTTAATGCAGCGTCCTTAATTTCTTGTCTTGTATACGATTGCCAAGGTAATAAAGTACCTAATCCCAGCGATGATCCAAGCGTGTTACATTCATTTTCATTAATACTAAGCACATCTATTTGATTTGACAAGATTGCAAGGATTTCGACAAATTCTTCCCTCCGGAGTTGAAAATCAGCTGGATCAACGAAATGTAGAGCCTTTGGCGAGCTTTCAAATGCGAATTTCATTAATTCAGTTCCTTTTAAGTTGCTTGCCCAATTCGCAACGATAACTGCGTCAGCTCTATTCAATATATTGTTATGATTGTGCGTGTTTATTCTTCCTTTGCCAAAGTCAGCATTGTCTCCAACGTCACTTAACATAACATTTACTCTGGAATCGCCCTCCACATTTTCATTAAGTTCCATTGAAGTAGTTTTTCCATGTTGCCCCTCAGCAATTATAACTTCTACCTTTTCTCCGAATTTTTGAAAAGTGTTCTCGATCACAGACTTCGCAATCCTATCTCCTACCGTGAAAAACGCTACTTTACCTCCCAGGTTAGCAATACTGTAAGCAATGTTGGCCGCATTTCCTCCTTTCCTATCGACCGTGGGAATTCCACGTATACTTCCTCCTCCTGCGCGAATCTTGTTTACCATCGACTGAAAAAACTCATTATGTGATTCCATCATTAAGATTCGATCTAAAAAGAAATCAGGCATAGTAACTATCTGATTCATATACGAATAATAGTTCCTGATCGCTGATGATATGTTCATTATGCCTTTTTCCAATGATACTCCTCTTTCGAGAGAGAGTTATATTATTTATCAACCCCCACAAAAAGGATAGCTTCTTTTTCATATTTTAAATGCTACCAAGCGTTAGTTAGCTTACTGATTCACTGGTATATGCACTCAATTGGGATGCATTAACAAAGCTTGCTTGAATTCGGAGAAATCTTGAGATAGTCGTAAATTGCAAAGATTGTGCTATTCGCGAACCTTCTTCAACACTCTTTTTCCATTCGGCGAAGGAATAATCTCTATTTTTGCATCATCAAATTGCCTGGTTAGCTCCTTCCCGATGAATATTCTGTCCAAGCAAATCGCTAATGCAGCTATCTCTGAATGAGGTTGATTTCCTATTGCTACATTATAATCGGAAACCTGGTAAAGCTCTCTGGGGACCTTAGAAGCACCCACTACCACGAGCAATTTATCGCAACTGCGTAATTCATCTGCGACTTCATCTATATTTACACCGTACATAGTCAGATGTACGATCTTTCCTCCTCCATTCTTCCAATGCTTGATCATCGATTTCCAATTCTCAATTATTTCTATCTCAAAGTCCCGCCCTCCCCATCGGTCTACAATCTGCTCCATTGTCGATCTAATGGATTTATCCACTTCATTCATGAAAATTCGATCACAACCCAATGCTCTGGCCACCAAAGCTACGTGGGTAGTTACACGATCATCTCGGACAACTCTATGTCCTATTCTTAGAACTGATACCTTCAAATGAGATCTCCTAGCTAGATTATTCATCTCCTAGGAGGATTCCTCATAAACCTTTCTTAACCAAATCGTACGATTGAAAATTTATGCTTAGCTTTGCCTCTGTTGTAAACAAAGTAGTCACAATCCAAGAGGGGCCCTCCCATTGAACTATGTGCTAAGAACTGATTGGATACATAGAATTAGACCAGTGCCCCCCTAACTCGACCGACCGTAACAATACCCTGTCATGTAGCAAAAATTATACACCAATTCCATCTGGCTGAGACTCACTTCAGACCACAAGTCAACCATTTAATTTGAAATACGCGGAGAACATGATAGGAATATATATGATTCATCCAAGAACAGTGTAACATGCCGTCGTAGCTCAGCCCGGGAGAGCACTCGACCAATCAATGTGGGGTGAAGCTGAAGACCGAGCTGTCGTGAGCTCAAATCTCACCGACGGCATCATAGGTTGGGAAAATCCCTCTATCAAAACGAAATGGTAAAAAATACCTAATATAATAGAGTATTAGATGCTCCATCAACTGATAAGAAGGCTTTTTTGTAATCACATAGAATCATTTTCATTTCGGAAGTATAATGACTTTGACTTTCGTGAATACGATCAGTGTTCAAAATGTGGTAAAATTTTAAGACATCTGAAGGGATTTGACGAAGACCTACGCGGTTAGGTAAATAAATCATGGCAAAATCAAACCTACAAACTTTGATTATCGTTTGGTGGGCAGGGGCGGCACTCGCAGGTATTTCATTTATCATCCCCTTATACGACATTTATCTCATCGCGGGGATAACAGGTTGGATTGTAATGTTAATCAGCACCTTTTTAATCATCTACATGATCAAGAAGATTAAAAAAGAGGACAGGAGCAAGGAGCTAAATCAAAATGAGTAGCTAATGACTTTCTTTGCCTCCTTGCTCTTCTATGACTACTAATGTTACAGTGGACGTTATTCCTGGAATTTTCCTAATCTTGTTAGTTATAGTGTGATTCATAGCCTCTGTATTGTCCGATTTTACTTTCACGAAAACATCATGAACACCATATGTTCCTCTCACTTCTTTCACATCGGGCAAGCTAGATATTTCGCTAATAATC
>JBOGPP010000196.1:0-4520 GCA_050748485.1 Nitrososphaeraceae archaeon
ATTAGAGGGTTTGGAGAAGTACGTTCTGAGAATGGAAAATGATAACAAAAGTGGCAAATTGATACTGGTTATTGAAGATAGTGTCAATAGATATAACCTCATTTTTGAGAACCCTAGACTAGAAAAACACATAGAGAATCAATATGAGTTGTATGCTCTTGGTGAGAAAGGGATGTTAGCTAAGGGACCTGACCTAGTTGCAGAATTGCAAAGGAATACAAATAAACTTAAGATATTTGTATTTAAGGGAAGAAAGACGATCTTCCATGAAGATGTTTTACTAGGAAAGGATGAAATAATAAGGTTCGAGCAATATTTGCTAGCCAATTTCGGATAAGATTGAAAAATCCATTACTCTAATAATGCTGCAGTTTATTGTTTCCCTGTAGCCTTGGATTCCAATCCGTTGTTTTCATTTCGCAGATGCGCTCCTTTTTAGCGTCCAAAAAAAAGATATCAAAAATCTAGCAATATCGTTGGTAAGTTCTTGAAGTTGTAGGTGGAATGGGGCTTTACCTTAGTCTCATAGTATAGTATCTAAAGAACACATCATTAGAAGGGTTTAATCAATAGAGCTACATTAATGGGGACAGATGACACTCATTTTAGGCTCAAGGTGTAGCGATGGTGTTGTTCTGGTGGCAGATAAGATCGTAACTAATCAAGCTGATGGGTTAAATTTTTATTTTGCCGAGAAATTATTCTCTGTCCTGCACAATGTTGTTATTGGTTCTTCGGGGTCCTCAGGAAACTTCGAGTTATTTCGGAACCATATTGCTGCATACGTCAACAGAAATCAGACAAAGGCTAATGTTGATGAAATCTTGCTTACACTCTCTAGCCAGACATATGTTCTGAATGAACGATACAGAACGCGTCATAGCAGCGCAATTTTTGATATATTGGTAGGAATTGGGCATAAAGACAAGCCTTCGACTCTCACGTATCTTAATTCTTTTGGGCTTTTGAACCCGGAAGGAAAATACCGTCTGATCGGAAGCGGTTCAAGATACGCCAAGACATTTTTGGAACGGATCTGGAATAGGGATATGACTATGGCGAAGGTCGCCGAGATTGGGTACTTTGTCATCAAATACATAGAAGAATTAAAGTTAGACCATACCGTAGGGCTGGACACTAGCGGACCACAGATT
Source organism: Nitrososphaeraceae archaeon (assembly GCA_050748485.1). Classification (GTDB taxonomy): domain Archaea; phylum Thermoproteota; class Nitrososphaeria; order Nitrososphaerales; family Nitrososphaeraceae; genus TH5896. The sequence goes on from JBOGPP010000196.1 coordinate 1,155, forward strand.
TGGTTTATACCAGATCACTATGCCGAAAATATTGCCCAGAATGAAAGGAAAAAAGATATTGTTAGGCAAGCCGACAACCAGGAAATGAATGATTTTGCAGAACGCGTAAAGAAAAGATTGGACAATTACAATAAATTTATTGATGGGCTCTTTGTTGATTCATGAGTTACTCGCGGAGGTTGAAGCGGTTAGGGTTTGTAAGACTACACTTTGAACACCAAACTATTGCGTTACTGGTACCCAAATATTCTTTTCAAGATACCCGACAATTTTAAAGCGTTGGCACAGTAAACTAATCTTGTGATTATGAAAAGCTAAATGGATCCCGATTTCATTATATCAAATTTCGTACAAAATAGCTAATCGGCGGGCTGCTATTAATGGGAGGTAGAGTGCTATTGGAAACGGCGTGAGATGGCTCTGCTAATTGGCTACAAAGCGTGAACGATTATGTTTTGATTATTGACATTCGACATGCTTGCATCTATTCAAGTTCAGGAATTAAGTAGGGAAGATAGCTCCCCAATTAAGGTTCATCAGTTCAACGAAATAAACCTTAGGTTGTTGCATTTTAGAAGAGTCTCCGGTGCTCTGCCATCATACACCTATTAAAAACAACATCAAGGCCATTTTCTATTGCTTTTTTCTCTGCTTCCTCATTGTAGATTCCTTCCTGCATCCATATTACCTTAATTTGATCCTTTTTATTGATTACATCGTAAACAATGGGAGGCACATCCTCTGATTTTCTGAAAATGTCAACAACGTCTACTTTATCTGGGATACCCGATACCGTAGAATACGATCTTCTCCCCAAAACTTCTGAGACGGTCGGATTCACCGGTATCACATTAAACCCATGCTCAATGAGATATTTTGGGACAAAATGACCTGCTTTTTCTTCGTTCGTTGACATACCCACCACGGCAATGTTTTTCAGTTCGTATATTTTTTTAAGTTGTGAATCTGTATGGGAATCTTGTTTAGCCATGATACATATATGGTGATTATATAATAAAATTATTGCTATGACTGCTAAGATAAACCGAAAGTTTACGTCTTAACTGGGCGTTGATCTATTTGCAGCTACTAAGTTGAGTCGTTCAGGCAAGGCACAACCTGCTCTAAACCATGTTATTTATGCTAAGGAAAATTATTGGGAAAGTACTAACATGGTTGTTCCCACATTTCATGTAAGATAACAATAAAAAGGATAGAAATTTCTAGAACTGAAATAGTTTGAACGATTTTGCTACGTTACTATGGATAAGTAACTGTTTAAGGGGGTATTTCAAATTAGGCAACATTTTTTGGAATATGATGACTCATTGCTTTGTCGTGGACCTTCTCGTTTGGAATGTACATTATGATAAATGCAATGCCTTTCATACTTAGTTATTTACCTATTAGGTTCTCTCTTCCCTAAGGGAGAATTGGTATCTACTATTCATGCTTTGGATATTGTAGTTACACGATGGGAGATTTAATGGACGATATAGAGGAATAGTATAGTTTATTTCGCATATGCTACATTTCCAACTTAAGAGTACTACGGTGAAAAAGGCCACGAATAGATATATGAGAGGGTACGTAATCAATGCGTGGTAACATTTCATCCCGCCGCACTAGAATTTCTTTTTTCTGAAATGTGTCGATGGTCGACATGGATTAGCCCCAGCAATTTCATATTGTCGTTCAAAATATTGATTTAATCTCCAGTCTTTGAGAAAGATCAACAAATAATATTCTTTCTCATTGGAGGGCCAGCAGTATCTGTTGCATTCACCAATTTCCAGTGATTCGCCTGAAGTACACCATTGATTTCACATTCTGATACATTCCCCGTTCTGTCTTCTATAACAATATCTGCCATCAGTCGATCCTCATCATAAGCATGTCCAAGACCTAAAGCATGTCCCATTTCATGTTTCGCTATCTGTTCAATAATATCATCATCAAAACCTAAGTCTAATACCTCGTCGGATATGGTTATTTTGACTCCATCTATAAGTCCTTGATTTGTAAACTTAAATTGAGTCCAACCAGCAGTCGGTATAATTGTGAGGTGATCGTCTATATTGTTTTTGAAACTGTAGTCTCGCTCTCCGTTTTCAATACCGCTAAGACTGCCAAATGTTATTTGGATATCAGACGCCGATGAGTATTGTTGTACTTCTTCTACTTCCAATTCTTCAATCTTGGAATCCCACTCTTCTATCGCTTCTTCAACTGCGTGCTTAGCTGACTGGTCTATTCCATCTACGTCTACGAAAGCATATGTCAAAACCGCATCGGATAACACATTTGACCAAGAACAACATATTTCCAATAGATCTAACCCTTGAGGGGCATCATCGTTTTCGTTGGTACCAATGTAGTGGTACTCGCCGGCGCCGACGTTATTGTTGTCGTAACCAAAAGAAATTTTGACAGGATTAAGAGAGAAAATGAGAAATGCGCCGAGTAACATCGCCAGGGAAAAAGATACGGTAAGTGGATCGCCCGAGCTCACATTAAGTCATTGAACTAAATGCGAAATAAAGAGCTTGCGGAACATAACCTCAGTATATGGTGATTTATACTTGGATTTATTGACATATGCCTGAAATGGTTCAATTATCTATTCATTTATCTTGAGATGGTGGACTGGTTCTACTACATCTTAGGTTGAGGCGATCACTCTATTACAGTTTATCAAATTGGATAGTATCTCGCATCGCCTACATTTGATTCTGAGCACATCTGTTAATTTATCACAAAACTCATATAAGCCCATTCTAATATTGGCTTAACTTCTTTTAGAGTCATACAGGATTAGACAATCGACGGAAAGATTTGCGATGCACTAATCATACCGTAATTAAAAGACGAAATCATTTACTTTAGGTTACCGAATATCCTCTATCAAAAAGACATCTCTGCATAATACTACTTTACCACTAATACTGGAGAATGAGAGTATGTCACAATTCCTGATGCTACGCTCCCAAGTACTATTTTACAGAGTCCAGACCTTCCTCTAGTCCCAATGACGATTAGATCTATACCTTCCTTTTCGGCATATTCTAATATTACATAATCTACGGGCCGTTGACTATTCACAAGCTCTGTTTTTAAATCAATCTTATTCTGTCGTGCACTTTGGGTAAATGATTCGAACCACGTCTTTGCTTTGTCCATTTCAGAAAGTCCGGCCCCCACTTCAATCTGTTCTTGTTGAGACACCCGGGATTTTGCTGGCATGTAAGTGACTGTCACCGCAATCAATTTAGCCACATACTTCTTTGAAATTTCCAATGCATATTGAGCAGCCCTGAATGAATGATCCGAACCATCTATACCAACAAGTACTTTTGAGACCGCTAG
>JBOGPP010000197.1:0-6577 GCA_050748485.1 Nitrososphaeraceae archaeon
CTACTGTATATGATCTTCATGATTCCTTTGATTCTGACACGTATTTGGACAAATCTGAGCGAAATATCCAAAGAGTAAGCAATAAGCTTGACGATTATATAAAGGAGCCAAATGGAGAGAACATACATGACATTCGCAAAGCTGTTAGAAGATTAGAAGCTAGTTATAGAGCGCTTCCATCAAAGAAGGTACGAAAGAAACGGGTAATAAGAGAATATACAAAGTACAGCAAAGAGTTTTTTACCATAAATAGTCAAATAAGAGATTTTGATATCATTGGCGAAAAACTTTCTAGTGATGCTAAACCTGCTCAACAGGATGTAATAAAATCTATCGAAGGATCATTAATCAAACAAAGGAAGACAAAACTGAACGAAGCGATATCTTTTGCATTAGAGTTAAGGAAGTTGCATGTTCCTAAGCTTACAAAGAAGATCAAGATATCAAATAAGAGATCAAAGAAAAGATTCAGCAAAGTGATTAGCAGATTTGCGACCAGAATAGAGCATAATCTTCCTATAGTAGCTAATAACAACGAAAAAATAACTGAGCTGCATGAATTAAGAAAGGATTGCAAAAAACTGCGATATCTATTGGAACTCTTACCCGACAATAACCATAAAGATCAGAGAAGTGAGAAGGATGATTATGTATCGGAATTAATGGAGAAGTTAGAGAATGTTCAAGATATACTCGGCATCATTCATGATCATGATACAACGATCGCTTATCTAAAACGGCATAAAGGAACAAGAAATAGATCGACTCAGATCCATTCAATACTTACGAAGATAAACCGAGAAAGACAGAACAAGTACGAGGAATTTGTAAAATTCGTCAATGGAGATATATCTATAAATAGTAACAGTTTTTTCATTAGGACAACAAATGTAATAGCTTGAACCTTTTGCGGAAAGTAAGATCGATGTATGATGGAAGGCGGAATGCATCGGCCCGGATCATAGTACAACTTAAAATGGACCTATTGATCAATAGGTCCTAACTTTGTTTCTCAAGGCTTCTCAGAAACGCGATGCCATGACGCCCACTACTTGGCATCCGAAACCAATTATCCAAAAAATAGATGCTTAAACTCAATCTTATCTCTTAACCCTTAATTATCATCAGATCTACCGCATTCAGATGTGGCATTATATTGCATAAATTGAAGATTAATTTCAGGTCTACTCACGTGATGGAGTTTCGGTCTCTTAACCGGTCGGTCGGTCAAGAGACAATTGATATAATATTATCCGCCATAGAACACATAGAACTATAAGGAATATATAGGACGGCCTTCAATTAATTTGAAATGTCAAAATCCGCTCAAGAGGATAGTGAAAATATTAAAAGAAGCGAATTAGCGGCGACTGAAGAGACTCTGATACAGGATAATCTGGTTGCTGATAGTAATCCTGTATCCGAAAATTATGCAGAAGCTACTGAAACTCAATCTAACTCAAATGATTCTTTTCTGCTTCTTCAAGACGAAATCCAATTAACTCTGAAGGAATTTAATCAGAAAATAGATGACAATGACAACTCGATAAAACGTATTGAAGAGAGCATGGCAGCATTGTACGATAGATTGGATAGAACTCTCCAGGCGGAGGAATCAATAACCTCTTCAAAGAAGAAACTGAAAAAGAAGGAGAGAAAGCTGGACAAGAAGGGTAAGAAGGAGAGAAAGCTGGACAAGAAGGGTAAGAAGGAAGGTAGGAAGAATACTAAATTGACAAAAGCTATAACAAGCTCAGAAAAAAAGAAGACTCGGCGTACTAGTTCAAAGAATAAGAATAACAAGGGGAGAATGAAGAGTGCAAGTAAGAAAAAGTGACTCGTGGAATTACTTGTCTCACCACGGTACCTCATAATTGGATCTGTTTCTAATAAGGCATGGACAGTCAGGCTCTGGAAAAAATTTAAGTCGTAATTCGGGCCCAAATGGGATAAACGAGAAAACACTTACTGCTACAGGTATTGCTGAAATCGAGCGCACAGCTCAGACACTTAAGAGAATGAATATAGTACCAGATGCAATTGTCACGAGCCCTCTTAAACATGCACACCATAGTGCTGAAATAGTTGATGGTATCCTTTTTGCCAATAAACGCGGTCAAATTGGAAAACCTAAAAAGAAAAAGAAATTAAGAACAGTTCAAGTTTGGAATGATCTAGCTCCTGAAGGAGATAGAGCTCTTGTATATAAAAATCTCGCAAAATTCCAGTATGATTCTAAAGTACTAGTCGTTGGCCATGAACCTTTCTTAACAAAAATGGTAGCAGAAATTGTATCTTCGTCATCATCACCGAATACTCCCAGAAGAGTTAGACACTCTTCATCTGATTCTAATCCATATTTAGGTTACGGCAGAGGCAAGCATCGTAGTATCGTATTAAAGAGATCAGGATTGGCAAGGATAAGCATTACTTCTATGAATCCGAAACTAAAAGGTGAGTTGAGGTGGTTACTTACGCCCATGTTACTAAATGGGATATCACTAATTAGGAAGGGTAAAAAGGCGAGAGGAAAGAAAAATCAAAAAGTATTCCAATATCATCAGGTCGCATCCCCCTCTGATTTTACTACTAATTCTAAGACCAAACCGGCTGTAACAGCATTTTATCAATAGGATTGTTCAAGAAAAAGAGTAGCAGAAGGAAGTTCTGCACGGACACATGTTGGTTCTATAAGGCGCATAAAAGTAGATACATTACTAGTTATTATGAAAATGGATCCAAGAGGTGTGTTGAATGCGATATCTTCTTGCAATGGGATGGTGTTAGATGTCCTTGTTGTGATCATATCTTGCGCTTCAAACCGCACAACAACCAATCGAAGGGGAGATTGCTCCAAGAAGTGTTCCGGATTTGAACTATCTCCTCATTTTGTGTTGTTTGTATCCTAGTGGGAAGAGAGTTCATTCGAAATGGAGATTGTCGAACCCTATTTATCAGACATAACCAGAGTAACCTTAATCATGAAATCATGGTGAAGTGGTAGGAGAATAATGGTCATTGAATGGGATGTAATAATTGTCGAGATGTCGATTCTGGCTGGTATAATCTACTTTTCAGTATATTTGGAATATTGGACGTACAATAGATCTCAGAAAAAGGAGGACGAGAAAATAAAGCAGAATATAACAAGATTCATAGAAAATGATATTCAGCAGAGACTAAATTTCATCAACGAATCGTTGCAGTAGAGGGACTATAAGCCTTTCTTTACCGATATGTGGGATGCAGTAATATTAGCAGGCAAGCACTCCCTTCTTTCGTTTGAATTATTCCAAAGTTTACAAAGATCGCATTCTTGGATGAAATACTATAATAGGGAATTGGAAAGAATTAGAAGGAATCATTTTGATGAGAAGGCGTTAAAAGAATTATTAGGTGATATAAAGAAATCAATTGAGAATTCGACAAAGAAAATAAAAGAAGTAGAAATGAAGACAGACTAAACCACAATTCAAAAAGTGTCATTTCGTTCAATGGAACACCACTTATTCAAATATCAAGATTATCTAGAGTGGTCCAACAAGGTCTCATTTTTCACTAAAGATATCAGTTCTTCATCTTAGATATTTTTGATGCTAGCAACTAATAGTGCATTGATACGAAATAGGATAGGATGATTCATTGGATCATTTAGACGGCTATCATTCAATATACTCAAAATAGGATGTGATATTATGGTCAGACTGGGTCACGCCAATAGTTGGTTACCATGCACATTAGTAAACAAGAATATCGTGATCTTGTTGTTTGTAACAAATGTCAATGGCTAGCATCTTTACTCGAGGATACTTACAATTTTCTCGATGTCCAGAATGTAATGGGAATACCATTGAAACAATCCCAGTTGATGATAATGAAAAGTACTGCTTAAGTACTAACAAAAGGCGAGGAATTGAAATCGAATTTGAAATAGACAAGGCGGCTGCTAGAGACAAATGATTTTTATTCTCATCTCTCCTCTATCTTTTCTTGAAAGACAGCATCCTTGTATTCAATATAGGCGCTAACAATCAACTGTGGGCATGAGAAATGAGATCAAAATATTTCACAAATAACCCATCCGAAAAATTATAGGGGGGTAGTGGTGACTGATTATTTAGCTGTGCTATCTGTTTCCCAAATAGCGAAGCCATTATTCTCTGTATCTGTACATATGGCAAAATAACCCAAACCGGGCACTGGTGTTTTTGACATTCTAACTTGTCCTCCCAATTGTGCTATCTTGGCAGAATACGCATCAACTGATTTGACATCAATATAATTCGTAATTCCCTGTTGTTCTGGCATCTTTCTTTTCATTATCCCACCAGTAAGTGCCTTATTCCCCTTTATCATCCATGGCTGTTATCATCAAATACTCTAGTCCTCCTGGTAAATCCTCCGCTCCAGGCCATTTTTCTATACTCCAACCAAACAGGTCATTATAGAACTTTTTTGATCGTTCAATGTCATCTGCCCGACAACTACGACAAGGACGCATAGGCTCAAATTATAGCTAATCATATAATGCCATTGAACCATGTTAAAGTTAATGCTTTGTTCTACCATTTGTGTTCTTACAGAGAGGAGATAAATGAAAACACTTTTGATTCTTCGTCATGCAAAATCTAGTTGGAAGTTTCCTGATCGATCTGATCACGACCGTCCGTTGAACCGTCGTGGTAAGCGAGATGCTCCTAAGATGGGGAGACTTTTGAAAGAAAAGGAACTAGTTCCCGATCTTGTTATCAGCTCTACTGCTATTCGTGCGAAGGATACAGCTTCAGCAGTAGCAAAACACAGTGGATACAAAGGTAAGAATACTAAACTTGAATCATTATATGCTGCTGAGCCTGCTGCCTACATAACAGTTCTCCGAGATCTTGTGGATACTTACCAGAAGGTTTTGATTGTCGGACATAATCCGGGTGTTGAGGAGTTGATTGAAACGCTTACTGGTGAAATCCACATGATACCTACCTGCACATTAGCACATATAGAATTTGATATAGAAAAATGGTCTGCCATATTGCGCCAACGGACTGTCCGAGGCAGATTGGTTGAGATATTAAGGCCCGATGATTCAGAATAGGAAATTTAAAGCAGGACAAGAAGGACGCTAAATAACAAAGATTCTTGGAAGCTCGTCTCCAACGCTTTTCGAAGCTAAGCTAGTAGCCAAACACCTTGAGAAATATATTTTTGTGATCATGAAGGAGATTCCAAAATTTTTGGAAAGGTTGTGGGAATGGCGGTCATTTAACAAGACATTTCATAAGAGCTTCTTCAACATGATACAAAAGTTCCCCGTGAAATTTGATCGCCCTACCAAAATGACGGATAATTATGTATGGACGCCTGGTTGCAGTTTGAATATTAAGTTGAGGGAGGAGGACCTAAAGATCAAAGAGCTAAAAAGCTCCAAATCTTGCCACATGAACGATACCTCAGCCAATATCACATACATTGAACAATGGACAACAGAAGTCTTCAGTTTTCCAATTTCTACGTTTCTTATGAAAAGAATAGGAAAGGGATTGAATATATGTAATATACCTGACTCATTGCCTCCGCTAGATGATAAGGAACGATTTATTGCACTTCTTCAATCTCAATCAAATTCAGTTAGGGTATTATCGGTATCTAAGCAAAGGGAGCAGCGTCTGCTCCCGATTGATGAAGATCTCAAAGGCAACAAGGAGCTAGGGGAATTAGTGACAGTCGAGATTTCGCATTTGACTGGTCCTGAAGATGTTTATACTTTATGCATAGAACATTCAAGCATCGACAAAGTAATAGCCGCAATATCAAAGATAATGGTAGATACGGATAAAAAGATTTACAGAGGCATGGTATTTATGAATTATCTACAAGCTGTGAAAGTTTGGGGACTAGGTAAAAAAATATTTGACTAATCAGAGTTAGTCCTCATTGCATTGCTCAATGGATTGCTCCAAATATCTTAGCTATCACTTATATCCTGTTCAATCGTCATATTGTATAACGTATCGATTTGGCAGCGTCTAAGATCCCATCTAGTCCAGGTAGAGAACCCCCGGCGCTGATCTATGTTGTAATAGAGATACCTAAAGGAAGCAGAGTTAAGTATGAGGTCAACATCAAGAACGAAATCATTTATACTGACCGAATTCTTCCGACCTCAGTAGAATATCCTTGCAATTATGGATTTATTCCTAATACAATTGGAAGCAGCAGCGGTGACCCAATGGATGTTTTTGTCATCGAAAATGAGTCATTATTTCCCTTTTCGGTAATCACTGTACGTCCCATTGGAGTAATATTAACTGAGGATCAAGATGGAGATGACAACAAGATAATAGCAGTTCCAGATAATCGAGTTGATCCCGAGTTTGCCAATATCGAAGCTATTTCAGATATCCCACTCCAATTTAGAAAGAAATTGGAATATTTTATTAATCACCACAAGGACTTGGAAGGAGGAAAATTCGTTCGTTTGACCGGCTGGGGAGGTAAAGATTTGGCTACTAAGATGATTCTAAAGTCTATAGAAAGATACCAAAGGAAGCTAAAATAAGGAGCTCGATATAACTATGTT
>JBOGPP010000198.1:0-15510 GCA_050748485.1 Nitrososphaeraceae archaeon
TGGTAACTATGTTATTTTGGATTTTTTAAGATATTGATTTAACAAAACAGGATTTACTAGTAGATTAATTGCGATTAAAGGTATGATTAAACTAATGAATAAATTCTTGAATTCGTATTCTGCAGTAAGTGATAAGACTAATGCCACTGCAATGCCTCCCCTTATCCCTCCAATGGCGAGAACATTCTGCCATTTTATAGGGATTCTAACCCTAAAGATTCTTAAGAACTTACTTCCACCGTAAACTACAATAGCCCTTGATACCATCATGATGGCAAATGGAGCCACAATGATAAGAATCAACGGAAACTCAAAACCTTCTGATGATTCAACAGAAAGCAAAGGAATCCCAATAAGGAAGAACAAAACACTGTTTGTAATAAAACCTAGGTAGTCCCAATACTTGTGAAAGAGTTTTCTAGCGCCTTTAGAAATCTCCTTGTGTTTAGTAGTAAGTAGTATTACAGTAAATAATGTAGTCACCACTCCAGAAACGTGTAGAAAGTGATCAGCAACTATATAGCCACTGATAGCCAGGCCTACAGAAAACGTGAAATCTGCATACTCAACTGCTTTCCACATATCAAGAACTTTTCCACCAATCCAACCTATCCCAGTACCTAGAGCAATTGCACCAGCCATTGACCAAATAAAAGAGATAGATGTATCTAATAATGAAAAAGCAACCCCGGCGAAGATTATTCCATTAACAACGGTAAAAGAAATAACTCCCGTCGCATCGTTAAACAAAGACTCGCCTTCAATAATTGTGTTCAGTTTGTGAGGAATTGGAAATTTCTTGAATATGACTCCGACAGCTACAGGATCAGTTGCTGCCAGAATTGTTCCAAAAAGCAAGGCATCAATTAATGGAATCTTAAATACGCTGACAAATGCCACGCCTATGATTGCAAAGAACCCAATTGGGACAGATTCTTTTTTGATCTGTTCTATCTTTAATTTGCGTGCGGATTCGAAGATCAAAATGGGGACGATAACTAACAATATTATTTCTGGTAATCCTTCAATGAAATTGTAGAATTCATCTGCTTCAAAACCAATAATAGGAAGTGCTGGTAAGACTGCTCCTAGAAGCATCAAAATTGTTATTCCAGGAATGATAAAGTTTTTGGTATAACGGTGTACAGCTGAGATTATAACTAACAAGAGACTAAAACTGAGCATGAAAGTTACGAGTAGCTCACTTTCAGCCACGAAATACGTATTCATGACTTTGATTTAAGTGTGTCATTTAATTCTAGTCATTCGGCATAGTAAGTTAGATATGAATCACAGTATGATCTGCTGACTAACCTATTGGAGAATTATCATGTAATTTATTGCCTTCTTACCTCGAAGGCCAATTGATTAAGTGTTAGTACTCGCATTGGCTCGGTCATCAAATCTCACAGAATATTTTATATCATTTGTATACTCTTGTAAGCAGTAAAGGATTTATAATCCAGATACCTATCGCTTTCAAGTAATTAATCCATGAAAAGAAGTGGGAAATCAACTTTACCCATCGTCTTGGGTGTAGTCTCTCTTCTGGCCTTGTCCTTAATGTTTTCGCCAATTTTGAAATCGGCGGTTAAAGCACAGAGTCAGAACCAATCGTTACCATCAGAAATGTCACAAGGGGTACAGGAAAAGCTCGATGAGCTTGCACAAAAGTTTAGAGGAATTACCACAAATTCAGGTGCAAACCTCTCGCTGCCACAGGGAGGTAATCTTTCAGAAAGCTTGCAAGTGCTTGTAGATTCAGCTCAATTCAAAAACCTGTCACAACAATTATCGCAGCAGTTATCGCAACTGGGTATAAACGGGTCAAATCTACAGAGTTTGAAGCAAGAGGGTGCTGGACCTGATTTTTCAGGCTTAGTTCAGAAGCTTCAGAATCTAACTAGTAGCAGAGGAGGACAGTGATCGGTATATGCAAAATCGTATAATTACTATGATTGTACTAGTTGCACTAGGCTTGGTAGGGACATCTTCAGTATTTGTAAATGCATATGCCCAGGCTGAACCAACAAAATGTCAGACGAACGCTCTTATCGGATATGGAGGTACAATGTTTGGAGTTGCAAATGTTTGCACAAATGGATATACAATAAATGTTGATCTTGCGACTAATTATCTGCCAAAGGAAGGATGGGTGTTTAATGCGTGGCTCGTTGACGACAGTTATGAGGGTTCAGGCTATCCACTTGTGATGGGCAAGATCTTGGATACTGGGACACTGTCATTTAACGAGATACAGACCAATGCCAGAACATGGACTGATATTGTGGTGACACAACAACCAGCTGATTCTCTCAGCCCATTACCTTCCTGGTCAAATTCTGTTGCACAAACCTGGTTAATACCTCCGTTCGGTCAATAACCCCTTAATTTTTTCTAATTTTTTATGCTGTGTTCTTTATACGGTTTCTATGTGCTACGCACATTGCAATATAATGAAAAGTTTATCTATTATTATGTTTATTGACTAATGCAAATTGTTTATCCCTAGACAGGATGGATTTGACTATCCTTTAGATCAGGACTATGAGCACTTTAACGAGTGTGGAAGCCGATTGCAGGGGAAGTTGGACGAATGCATGAGATGCAAGTATGTATGGGATCATTGGTACGGGACAACCATCAGTTTTAGTCCTATTGAGAAAAGAGCTTAGTAGAGAGAGCATAGTCCAGTCAATACTCATCCCTCTCCCTTACATCTAAAGGCGGGCAGCAAATTCGAAATAATCTCTACAGTAGTTAATAATTCATCAAGTAAGATTACCTTTACTGCAGGAGTATGTGATTCGCCATTATCTGCACAGTTTATCAGAAATGTAGTAATAAGATATACACAGGGATGTACAGCTACTTCACCTCCTTTCGAATTGAACCCTGGAGAAGAAGTTTCTGTAGCTGGACCATCCTCTGATACCATATATCAAGCATTAGCAGCTGGACAAACAACGACAAGCGCAACTTTTCATTATCAAACAGAGAATAGACAGCCCGCGAACATCACAAAACCATTCGTATTCGCAATAAGTTAGCTTTACATACTGAACGATGATGATGTAAAATACGGACTGAATTATCTCGAGCTCAACTATGACAAATCACTAGTCATAAAAAGAGAGGGCTATGATGGAAGATTCGGCGTTATCTTCCCCACGATTTTTTCAAGTGGCGCATCAGTGGTCTGGACTCTAACGTATGCATTTCCGTCAAGGATAAGCTTCAATAGATCAGACATCTGGTCTATGTTCAACCTTCCAGTAAAGTCAGAAGCTGTGAAGTTACCCTCTTATATATATATATTATATGTCATGAGTTCTGACAGAGTGCCTGCTACTCTTAGAAATTACTCAAGTTCATTAAACAAGAATACAAGAATATAAAATAAAATATCCGTACGGTCTTGAGCGATATTATATTATTTCTTCATTGCTATTTTCAGATAATGTAATTACATAATAGGTCTCTATCACTCCATGTCCTGATTCTCAAAAGAGAAGAGTAGGAAAAAGAAATTGAAGCATTCACGTGCTCTGCCTTTATGTCAAATTAATCAAGAAGTTCTAACGATCACCTCTTAGTAGTAAAACAAGTCATCGAAAAGTCCTCTCCTTCTCCGTCTATTATTATAGTAATAATCATCATACTCTCCATTTCTATAATGGTATTGGTTGATGTGTTGGTCTTCGTAGTTGCTTTGGATTTGGGCTATCTTATCTATCTCACCTCTATCTAACCATACTCCCTTGCAAGAAGGACAGTAATCAATATTGACCTCGTACCTTTGCATTAGCAACATTTGAGTTGAACAATTTGGGCATTGCATCTCTGAACCTTATCGCCTCGTCTGTGCTTATATAAAGTAAATGTAGCTTAAATATTATTTGGAATAGACTTGTGTTTTGGAATGGTAAACTCAACCCTGCCATTCTTATCGAAATTCATTTAACACATCCCAGAAGTATTATTTAGGTCGTATTATTACTAAGTCATGAAAACAGTCCAGATTTTAATCTTGATCATTATTGCGGTATTCATCATCCTTATGTTTGCGACGCTCTCGTTCTTTTTTCATCTATTCTTTATGATCCCTACTACCATAACGCTGGGATTAGACGGGCAAGAGATATTTTTATCTGCCAATATTCCTAGAACATAAAAGATAAAAGATTAGAGCGGCGTCCTTATCTCACGCCTTTTTAACCTTCCTTTTTTTCTGAATCTTTTCTGTCTCTTTGACTTGAGCTTGTGTCCATCGTTGGTTCATTGTTGTTCTGTGTCCATAGTTGTTTCAATATCTGGAAATGGTCAATGTACTCTCTATATATTGTATTCGCATTTTCAATAGCATTACTCACTTCGATGAATAACTCGTTAAGTAATTCTCGCTATACTGCAATACAGGACCTAATTCATCTTTTCGTAACCTTTTAAGTATTGAACATGCATATCAAGCCATGATGAATACACCTATGCACACCGACGATATTGCCGGATTACATACACTTATACTTCAATAAATTAAGTAAATTGAGGAATGAACTTTAAATAGAAGCAAACGTGGTTGTATAACATGCGGAGGAATACGGGTGGCTCGACCTGGCTCATAATTATTGGGGTCGTGGGTTTGGTAGTAGCATTTACAGTAGGAATCCTGATATGGCGTGGGATCTTGAGATGGTAAGCTAAAGGATTACTTCATATTTACTACGGTGATGCAAACATACTAAATATTCTCATTCTTACATTCGATAAAATATAGCATTTATCAACTTGTCTCCTAACTCCAGTCTTGTTGACTATTTCGAATCGGCTTTTGATCAGGCTCTTAGTACATGGATAGAAAAACTTAATGATCACTTCTGATTTTTATTTGACATGCCCAACACTCAATATACTGCAATAGCCAGAAGCTTTGTTGTTCATGTGATGATAAGATGAGATGTTTACAACTTTGATAGCAAATCCGCCTTGAGTTTCAGAAATTCTTCTTCCGTTAAAATTCCTTGTTGCTTAAGATCGGCATATTTTTTCAACTTCTGAACTAGGTCTTCCTCCTGAGGTTGGGAATGTTTTTTTTGTTGTTTTAGTGCTTCGATTTCCCTCTGCTGTGCTTCTATTTGTCTTTGTGCTTGCTGTTGTTGAGAATCGTACGCTTGTGCTTGTTGGTCCATTTCATAACTAGCTTGCCTTCTGGCCATTCCTGCACCTAATGCTGCTGAAGCCCATCTCCCTCTCATAATCTTCAATAAATTATTGGAAGCTAATAAGGCTTCCTTAAAGTGAATTTGAAGATTCACTGTTATGAAATGAGGTGATACAATCTGCCTTAACTTCGACCCTTAAATATGTGTGTGTCAGAACAGTTTGGTTGGGAAATTATGGTTAACGAAGAGCAATACTTCGATGACTTGCAAAAGGTCATTGAAGACACAAAATCTGCCGACGGAATTAACGAACGTTGGAATGAAGTGTTAGAAAGATTGGATCAGTTGTCAATAGAATACGCCACATGGAGATATAGTCTTCACACATGACGCTGTCATTCATTCAGGCTCAAATGAAATTACATTACAATATAAAAGTGGCCTAATCGATACGGGTGAATTTCGTATCTGAGTAAGAGCACATGATTATGATGAATCAGCTTGCGATACTGGATATAATTCAGAAGTCAATAATATCCCCTCTTTTCATTTTAGTAAATGATTTGTGATTGTGAAAGCGTGACAAAATAGCTAGAATTTTTGTAGTAAATAGCTTGTAGCTCTTACTAGGATTAATCTCAGTTTGCATCGCTTCTGAATATTCGGTAATCATATTAAGGTTATTGTTGTTGTCAAGGTTATTTGGCTGCGATATCAATCTTGGTATCCTTCTAGATTTAGACCCTAAAATCTACACAAGCCCTATAAGCATACTAAACTAATAAACTCTTACATTACTACAGGCTATTTGAAACTAATCAGAATCAAACTTGTACTCATCTTAAGAGTATCGACATTCCGTAGAAGGGATTAATCATCTTTCTGCGTTGCTTCTCATTTCTTATCACCATTTATGTACTACCTGCTTTAAGGCTAGCTTTTTTAACATTGGTATCTAGATATCGATCTCGATGCCCATCCAAAACTTAAGAGCTCGAATTTCACAAATCTGCTATAAATTTTATGATAAAGGATTGATGTGGTCGTAGAAAGTGAACCAAAGGTAAGAATATCAGGTGATGGCTAAACGTTAAATGTTTCTTCTATACACAAGCCATCGTCACAACCGTAACACTTTCATGCAATGAATCTCTTTTGTCAGTACCCTACTTAATCCCAGACACACGTCATATGGAAGTGATTGTTAGGGCCTAAGTACATCGCTACATTTGTGGTATATGTTTTCCTCCTCCCACAGGTTATTATTCCAATCTAAAAAGGTATTTCGTATTATGCTAAATACAAAGTAGCGTGAATGATGCGAATTTTATCGAGCAAAATGAAATATTCCAGAGGAGTGGTTATGGTAGCAAAAAGTATAAGAAGAGTATGACTTTTGAAAAAGTACCTTGAAAGATATCATTAACGCGGTTTTTAAGAGAGCACTAATTAGATTATCCGAATTTGGCATCAATATTGAAGACACCCTGTAAAGGAAGCCTCAACTATCGCAATCTTCAGGTCAATTAGACTACAATTCAACATAAGGATTCTTATGATTGATGGTCTCCACAGGCTATACGACATAGTATATTATAAGATACTTACGTCCCGATGACAATGATGTCACCATGCGGTGGTTGCCGTTTTCCCCCCCCGAGTGAGTAAGCATTTCCTCATAGTTTTATTATGAATGTGTACCTCTCCTTGAGGTCTAAGGTACAAATAGAGCCATGTTCTCTCAATGTTAATAATAATTCATCACACGAGTTATAAGCTCCTAGAACAGACATGTTTATTTACATCACTAGTAGTATACCGTAATATGTTTGAAGTTCAACTTGGCGGCGCTGCAAAAATTAATTTTGGTCTCGTAGTAGTCGATATGCAGAATGGATTCGTAGCTAAGGATGGATCATACGATAAATTGGGAATGAACACACCATTATATAGAGAAATTATTCCCAAAGTGAGGCAGCTTATTGATTTGTGTAAGTCATTGGATATACCGGTATTCTATACCGAATCAGTTAGGGAAGCAAGTGGAATAGATCTGTTGACCAAAATTCACACACTTTTACCTAAGTCTAGGGAAGAAAGATTGAAGATACCGATCTGTGTGAGAGGAACTTGGGATGCTCAGACGATTGATGAGTTAAAGCCCAAAGAAGAAGAAGGTGATCATGTAATTATAAAAAGGAGAGATTCAGCATTTCAAGATACCGAGCTCAGAGTATGGTTACAAAGTGTCGGCATTAATGTCCTGATCTTTTGTGGTGTTGATACTTCAATATGTGTAGAAACGTCCATTAGAGATGCATTTAATCTCGGCTATGACATCGTCTTAATTTCTGATGCTACTGCTTCAGGCATGAAAAACCATTATGAAACAACGCTGGCTAGAGTACGTGATTACTATGGATTGGCGATGAATATTGAAAGATTCACTAAAATGATTTCAAACCTCAACACTGCAAGACATAAAAAGGGCCTTGACTTAAGGGAGTACAAACAGTTAATAGACAATTTCATAAGTGAGTTCGGACTCCTGGACTTTAGAGATTTTAAAGTAGTAGCGCCTGAGCAGGCAGCTTGACTTTATTGAAAGTAGCATGTGCATATAAGGATAAATAAGGGAGTTCTAATTCAAGAGAAGTTCCTCATACTTCCCCACCTACACGCACAATGATGACTTAGTTTCATCTGATTAGTTTTAGTCAGACAACAGTATTAGCAGATCTAAATATGTTTCCTTGGTATCTCACCCTTTGCCAATCTCAACTTTAATATTGTTTTTGCTTCCTTTTCTGAAGTCGATGACGTTCTCGATCTTGTCAACCCTGAAGCAAGGGTTGAAATGAATGCACCAGTAATTCCGATACCTACAAGCATTATTATGCTCCCAATAATTCTCCCTTCAATAGTTGCTGCATTAGGTCCAAATGTTGAAGTCGTAGCAGTCTGCAATGTCCACCATAATGCATCTCCCATAGTAGTTATTTGTGAATTTAAGTCTGAACGTTCAGCTCTATAGAAAAGGAATGAGGCGACCACCAAGGTCAGAAAGAAGATAATGAATATCTGTAGTACTGTTCGATTTCCAAACATTCTTGATCTATTCTCGATAGAACGTGAAAGCCTGAGAACATATAATATTGCCAATAGTCGCAGCATTATTCCTAACGTAATATATCCATCATAATCATTTGATAGCTGCCCTGCAAAAGCAAAGAAGACGATCGGTATCATTCCAAGTATTTCATACCAACTACGGATCACATACTTTCCCCTTTGCTGTGATTCCTTTAGTCTTCTACAATAACTGAATACAATGAAAGTAACAACCAGAGCATCAAATGTATAAACAAGATAATTCCAGACACCGGTCGATAACGATGCGGAGATAGAAGTAAGAACGGTTATATCTACAAGGCTAGCAAAACCAATTAGAATGTCACCCCTCTTTCTTTCCAAGGACATTTCATATGACCGACATGAAAGTAATAAGTCTTGCATTTAATATATCGGTGATTTTAATCTTGGAACAAAAAGAATCCATAACGATCCTAAGTGGAGACTCATGTTGGTAATGCTAACAGGACCACAGTAATAATGGGACCAATAAATCCCCTTAATGGATTTCATGAATATTGATCCAATAGTATATCACTTATCTCAGAAAGAAATTATGGCATTGGGGGGTTTAAATTCTGACACTTGTGAATTCTTTAGAATTCTTACGACGGAATCGGTAATGAGGATACTGTTACCAAGCTTCTCAATGTTGTAAAATGTAGTCTGGCTTAACTCTCAAATCGTACCGAAATTGCGGAGCCCATTATCTCAAACTATATTCGCTCAAGGGCTAGAAAAATAAGGTATAGATGCAAATATTGTTACAAAATGGAGTTTGAGCCAATTATCAAAACTGAACAATTAGGCCATACAAGAATTGAACGCTGCTAATGTGGTCTCTAGCCAAAAAACCTCTGTTGCATTTATTCAGAAAATATTTATTCTCAGCGTGGTGTTCACGATAGATTAATTCGTCCCTATCTAATGCTCTAATTTAATCAGAATTATATCCTTAATCAAAGTTCAAGGATACTGTGAATTATCATTTCTCCGATCATGTACTACCATTGATTATTCCAAATCCAATATAATGCATAAAGCATTTTTGGTGAATATTGGCTATAAACGCCGGTGACACTTCCTGGGTTCTTATTTCTACGGCTCTAGTAATGTTAATGATTCCTGCCTTAGGTTTCTTCGAGGCGGGGTTAATTAGAAGCAAGAATTCACTTTCTATACTAATGCAGACCTTTTCTGGTCTCGCAATACTCACAGTACTTTGGTTCGTCATTGGATTTACTCTAGTGTATGCGACTTCCTATGGTGGATTTATTGGTGGACTTGAATGGATATTCTTCAATAATGTACCTTTTGATGAGCCACTTGATTATGCGCCTACCATTCCTGGGGTCTCCTTTGCGACATACCAAATGATGTTTGCTGTCATTACCCCCCTACTTATCACTGGTGCCTTCGCTGAAAGATTGACATGGAATGCTTTTTTTGTCTTTATTATCGCGTGGAGTATTTTCATTTACTATCCATTGGCTCATTGGGTTTGGGGAAAAGGTTGGCTAGCGGATCTAGGCGTTGTCGATTTTGCAGGTGGGATCGTGATTCATACTAGCGCAGGTATGGGCGCGATTGCAGCAGCACTCGTATTAGGTAGAAGGAAAAATTTTGGGCGGTCCATAATGATGTCTCACAACATTCCACTTGCGGTCATTGGCGCAGCCATGTTATGGTTTGGGTGGTTTGGGTTCAATGCAGGCAGTGCCCTCTCCGCAGGGTCATTAGCAGGGAACACTTTGTTAGTATCACAAGTTGCATCTGCCACGTCAGCTCTGGTCTGGATCATACTATCGTGGAGAAGCAAAACCGAGAAACCAAATATCACGGCGGCTATTACAGGTGCAATAGCAGGATTGGCGGGAGTGACTCCAGCCTCAGGATTTATCAGTGCGCAGGCTGCATTCTTTCTCGGGATTGTACTGGGGTTGGCATCCTATTACATGGTCTTGCTTCTCAAGCAGCGCCTTAAGTTAGACGATGCACTGGATGTGGGTTCAGTTCATGGCATTACTGGGATCATAGGGTCATTAGCTATAGGTCTAGTTGCGAGTAGTTTGATTAATCCCTCTGGTCCAAATGGATTACTATATGGAAACGCAGCTCAATTAGGGATTCAAGCCTTGGGCGTTGCTGTGGCAGCAGTACTTGGATTTGGAGGAACTGTAATCATCATGAAAGTAATTAGCGCACTTATGGCCCTGAGAGTGAAAGAAGTAGAAGAAGAAGTAGGTCTTGACATTACGGAACAGGGAGAAACGGCATATGGCGAGGATTGGGGAGTGTAAAAAGTGAAAAGGGTAGAAGCCGTTGTAAGAGTTGAGCGGCTACACAAAGTGAGGGAAGGATTGAAGGAGTTGGGATTAGGTGGCATTATTCTGCATGCTGATGCATGGAGTAAAGAAAGCAAGTTCCATTTGAGGTATAGAGGACTACCTGTATCCTATGATCTTATACCAGCAGCCAAGTTTGAATTATTCATCCCAGACGATAAGTTGGATCTGGTAGTCAGGACAATTAAGGAAAATGCTAAAACTGGAGAAGCGGGTGATGGCGTCATAGCCGTGTCCGATCTAGTGAGTTGTATAAATATCACTCCCATGAATGACTAGGAAAATGTGTACGAGACTTCTAGGCTAGAACACTGCCTGGGATGAAATGAGTATAGAAATATTCTGTCGGTTACCTTCAAATCTTCCGAGATACATGAAACGGCACACCTAATCTGGCCCTACTAATTACTCACCATAGCCGCAGTTGTGAGTTTTTTGACAATTGCTTGGAATATATTATGAATAAAACCTGTCAGGAATTCTGGCCAATAAACAAATCAAGAAGCTTTGGCCATGGATAGCCAATTCATTAGATTGATAATACACTGAGCAAGCACAACTATTCTTTGGTAGTCATTTTATCTTTCGCTAAACTCATCCTCAAGATCGATTTTGGTTCCATTTCAGTAGAGCGACTTTCATCAGGCTATACATCTTCTGAATCAGGCTTCCCTGTTGCACAGGAGCTGCGTTCGTAACCATTTATGAGAGAGTATCTCCAACAGGGTAAACATTCTAAATGTCTGCTTTGCGAAAAAGTAGAGAATAATTTGGCTGATAGAGCCGCATATTTTCACATTTGTGATAACATAAACAATCTGAAATCTGAAGAAGCAACTCTGAATAATGGAGTAGGTGGCTTGAAGTCAAAAAAAGAGCGAGTCAGAAAAAGACAATTCAGAACTGCAAGTCCAGAATCGTGAGGTAAAAGCGGAGCTAGGAGCTAGCATGGAATTTAGAGATAAGTTAAAAGCCAACGGATTTCAAAACGGGGAGATTCTCGAATCCGTGGATTTAGCCTTGTTGGTAAAGAGAAGTGGTTACACCATTGGGAATGCGATCGAATAAATCTCTGACTTTGCCAAGCTTGATAGGGACAAGGCTACTATGCATCAAGAAGTCAGATTTAATTATCTCCTAAAACAGAATGCCTCTCTTGGAGAACTTCATTCAAAGAACTCGCAGACCTTACAAGAACTTGAAAATGTTAACGAATTGGGTTTTGGACTCCAGGTACTAAAAAAACTTCGTCACAAACTCGACGAGGTCGACGAACAAGCAGGAAAGCCCACAGGATCCAAAGATTCTGTTGAAAGGTTCTTCAGATTTTTTGATGATCATTACTGTGATTATTATAATCTAGACGACAAGGTCAAGGAAATGCAATCATCTATATTGAGAATCTAGAGCACCTATCCATGGCATTCGGTCGGAGTATCTATAATATCAATCTGGCTCTGGAAGGTAACAGAGCTTTTCAATAAAATTTCTACAGTAATAAAGTCTAGACTCACCATTAAACCTGCTTAGATCTAAAATACCCTAGACCATTGACTAATATCATTACTGATGCATTACTCTATGTCCGTATTTAAAATTACAATGGAAATGAACCATAAGAAGGTGGTCAATTCCTCGTAATTTAATTCAGAACTGCATGCAGAATCACCGCAATGTATTTACAATGCTTGTCATGAAACAAATTGAACGTTGATATATTGATATCTGCTTATGTTGAGTTAAAGACTTGATACTGTAGTTTTAGAGTGGATCAAAAGCTTAGGGATGAAAAAATAACCAACATATACAACAGTGTAGGTATTTAAGATTTTTAAGATCATTGATTAAGATATGCCTGGGATACTGCATATATGGTAAGTAGACTGTAGATATATTGATATCTGGTCATATTGGGATCAGAATATGTTGCCTGAAGATTACTTTAAGCAAGAACAATTGGAACGTAGTTTGGTTAATTTAACCATGATGTATATCGATTACCATAAATAAGATTTCAAGTCCTGCACGACATCACAATAATTCGACATTGTATCCTAGAAAGGTTTGAAAGCTTAGGTATGAAAATTTAACCAACATATACGTTAAGGTTAGTATTTAAGATTTTTTCAAGTTTACTATATAGAGGAATCTCGTATTTCACATGATTCGATCAAACATATCTGATGACTTGTGCTACTTAATGATGAACTCGTTTCTCCAATTCTCGCATAATCAAACTCTTGACGCTTTTCTTCAAGTTACCCTCTCCTTTTGCTAAATCGACCTTAACAAAGATTCCGTCACTTCCAGCTTCTATGGGTAGCTGCACTATCCTACCTCCTTCTTTAGCAAGAAGAAAGCACCTTCTCGAAGCAAGCATGAAGGTCCAAAATATTCATTAGACAAAGCCAGTATACTGGAATGAAAGCATGTAGCACAAGTACCTAATCAACTTGTTAAATTAAATTTATTGATGCAGATATGCGACCTGGAGCTATTTTATACCGATGTTGGAATGCCGCTAATAGACGGAACTTTGACTGATTCTACTTAGGATAGATGCTATTAAAAAGGGTATTTCGAAACGACATATACAGCAATTGTGGTCTATGTAGCGTTATTTACCCCTTTGAGTCATTCATCAATTAACACATCAGAAATGGTCAGAACGTATTCTGCCTGCTATTCTTGCTTCCCATAGTGAGATAGGCCTACCCATCTCCCTTTCAAGCCATTCGTCATCGGTCATTGTGTCATCTTTTAGATTACCATTAACTTCAATTTCATCTTCGTCACTGGTATAAACATTGTAAAACCTTGTCTTGTTAATGCCAAGCTCACCCTGCAGTCTATGAATAATATTGGCATACTTTTCTAATGCTTGAAGATCATTGTATCTATTTGATAATGTAAGTCCCATCCAGGCCCTACAGAGTCCTATCCATGTCTGGTTTACACTATAACCACTATCAAGAATTCTGCTGTCATATCCGGGATGAGTTGAAGAATAATGGTCATGGCAGAATCTCACTGTTCCCCTCATATGCATTGGCTTAACTCTATGTGTTTTAGGATCCCTTCTATAGCATTCAGGAACATTTAATTTGTTATAATATCTAGTTCTTCTAACTAAACGACCGTTCTTCCAAGTTGCATATTTGTATTTACCCGGCATCTAAGTCTAAGCTCTTTACAGTCATCACAGTTGAATACAGGTTCATTACACGCACAATTAAGATCATTCGCATGCGTTCAGCCTGTTTGTATTGCTTGATAATATTATTGCCTGCAAACTCTCTTTTTGTATTAGAAATCATTGTATCCATTCTGCCTGATGCAGTACAATCGGCTGCCCTCCAAATTGAAGCAGGCTTGTTCCCTTCTTTTTCCTTTTTGTATCTTATTAGAATAGCGTCGAGATCATACTCATCTATGGTCTCCTGGTTGCCTGGTTTTTCCAGTGAGATAGACATCACGTAATCCAAGTCTATGATGTTGCCGTTCATAACATCCCTGTTTGAGCAATTCACAAAACCGCAGATCTGACAGACCATTTTAATGTCTTCATAGGCAAATTTGCTATCGTTGTGTTCACAAATTCCCAAATTATTTACTTATAAGATATTCAATTTGGAACCGTATATAAGACTTTAATAAATTTTGCCAAAAAAGTTTATAGATAAATTAAAAAAAGACTAGCCTTTTTTTAAAAGACCATAAAGATAAAATACTACGCCTTTCCTTATAATTTTCATTAAAGAATGGTGAGGTCATCAGGAGTGGCACAACAACGGGAGAAAAAGGAAGATGAAGAAGATTTAATTGTTGAATTACTCCAGGAATGCCTTCTACGTTTAGAACTTGAAGATAAATTAAGACATTTAGAAAAGCTGGCACCTTTAGAAAACAAATTTTCACTACTTAAAAGGCGTTTTAATGAATTAAAAGGGAGGCATATTGAAGCTCATGATACTTTAGAAAAGACAACCGAATATTACAAAAATCAGCTTGAAGCCGCAGCAAGACTTCTATCATCCAATAGGGGCATTATAACCCTTGATATTTTTGCAAATAAACTTGTTTTTGATATGTTAGTTGAAAAAATCTTTGAACCTGGTAAGAAATACATTCATTTTAAATATGTTAATAATAAGGTAAGTAAGGTAGAATAAAAATAAATAGGTTGTCATCAGGTACAAGAACTATACAGAATACTAAAGAGACATGGTCTTAACATCCTCACGCTTCCAGTGAAGATAAGAAAGCCTTACAAACCGTTTGCCATAAAACTTTCCAATGATATGATATATATGGACATCCTAGGCCCTTTGTATCTCAGTAGCTCCAGTGAAAGGAATTACAACATTATCTGCTTGGATGATTGCTCAAGAAAGGTAGATGCTCTGAAAGAGGTTTGTAGACGTACTCAATGTGCTAGAGTATTGGGTAATATGCAATTGCAAGCCCAAGACTGTGTTGTTACTTTTAGAATATATATTATATTCTATTTCCGTCTATATTACCGTGTACTATGCTGATATTGTGCTATTTATGGAAAAAACATTATACTATATTCGGGTACTTCGGCAAGACGGAAAAATAGATATTTTTGATGCTCCTTGTAAGGCTCCATTAAGTATTCTATGCGTAGAAACATCTGTTTTGGCTTACAACGATTAAATAGTTTGTTCAGCAATTATTTCTATGAGTAGCCACCTCCTTTAGAAATTGGAGATGATTACCTGTGTGATAGCTGATCAAATAATATGCGAATCATAATTTATCAGTTTAAGAAGTGAAAATGTCGGAATGGATGATGAAAAAATGACCTCTAAAAATCAGAAGGAGTTTATGCAAGAGCGGCACAGAAA
>JBOGPP010000199.1:0-3902 GCA_050748485.1 Nitrososphaeraceae archaeon
TTAAAGAAGTACTCGAAGAGATGGACAAGTTCAAAAAATCAAGAGCTTGATTCCTTATTAAATCAGATCCAATTATCCAATCGAGGTACGTAAACGTAATTTTTGCAATATTATTGACTTGACAGAACCCTAAGAGAAACGACTTGACTCAGTTGATGGATACGAAGACACGTCGTGACTCATCTGAAAGAATAAGTTATCTAGGTTAGGCCATAGAACAACATCTTGAATCTATTCCACCTAAGCTAAAATCAACATTTCAAGAAATTTTAGAAGACGTTAAAGCTAGAAAAGAAAACTTGGAAAGATCATAAGTTCTAGTATTTGGAAGCAGCAGAGTCTGAGGTAATTCTATTCATCATCTGAGTTAGTACTTGAATCATCATCTTCTTGGTTTCCACTGTTATCTGCTAAAGATGACGACGCTGGCGGTGAGGTTTCACTTAACGCCGGCAAGGAGGTGGGTAACACTGTTCTCAAATCAAGATCCGATCTAACTTCATTAGTATACTCTTCAGACTTATCCGCATTGGTAAGTGTTACAATAGTCGATATGTTCTGTATTTTAGGGTCAGTCAGTGTACTTGCCAGCTGTATTGTACCCGCTGTATTGTTTAAGATAAACCCATCTGGAAATGATGATAGTTTTATTAATGTACCATTTACGCGATCGTAAATACCCATAATAGCGTTTATTCTCTGTCCAAGGGTTGATTCGCTCCCCATGCTATAGTTTATTACAACTTTCACTTGATTTCCTTCTGAATTAACGAGTGGAAGAGCCGTGGCACTAACTACAGAAATGGTACCGCGTTCTTGGGCAAACAGATCTGCTGCTGAAGATAATGCCAATAAACACACTGATATAATAAAAACTATAATGACCGTCTTGTCTACAAACTTGTCCATATTGCTATTATATGTTAGATGAGTGATTAAAAACCATATAAATAGACATTAACTAAATATTTAGACAAGTTATTGATTTTTGACAAATGATTTATTGGGCTTGAGTAATGATATCATGCATGTCAGTTTGTACAGCAATCTTCGGCTCAGGATTTGGGCCAGGACGTAGGTCTCAATGAAACTGGTAATCAAATGGCTAATCAGTCAGCTCCACTCGGTGATCCATCAAAACTCTATGTACCGAGCAGACCAGTAAAATAATGACATCTCTGACGTGTAAATTTATATTATTTTTCATCGTAACTATAGCGGCAGTCGCAATTCTAACTTCATCTATTTATGATCAGATCCTGAAAGCGCAAAATATGACAGCAAATGATACTAGAAATAATAATACTAAAACGAATGACTCAGGCGCACAAGTGCCGGTTCGTCCACCATTTGCTGTAGAGTCAAATTAATTATTTACGTTAATAATAATGGAGAATGGAATCAACACCAAAGTTTATAGCGTTAGTAGTCGGCGTTGCAATGGGAATCAGTTTGGCAATAGCAGTTCTGTTGACTTATACAGAATTGGGAACTATTGATCTCAGCCAAACTGTCGAAGCCGCTAAATCTGGCACCAATACCGCTAGCCAGGGCATTGGCAAATCTCTGGAGCGTTAGGTCAGATCGCTATGATGTAAAGATCATTAACAAATTAAGCCCCACATATTTTTCGCACTTCTTCTAAACCCCCATATCTTTTCTGTATAAAATTGCTCTGAATTATATTAATAAATATATTAATAAATACCTAACAAAACAATCAAAATGAACGAATGGATTAACTTATCATCTCACCGTTTTCTTCTCCAGTTGTGCTTGTAATTTAGGCAATAGGCCAGCAAAAATGAAGCCGATAGATATGAATCAGTTCTACTTAGACGCTAATTCCGTTGACTCTGACCCGAAAAATACTTTAAGCATATTATGCAGTCCGTTTTTAAATCATAGCAGATGATAGAAAGAGGGGCGTACGCAGAAAAAACGTACGATCGTATGGTCGTATGGGATAATGTGATATGGCCATTAATTTTAGAGCTCGGCAGACCTTATTTTACGTTAGATGAGTATCGCATAAGATTATATCAATATAGTGTAGATCATGACAAAACCGCATCAAATTCTAGGTTATCAGGGGGATTAAAATCACTCACTTCAAAACGTGTTCTTAGAAGAGAGTTAAATAAACAGAAGAGTAAGCAATCATATTCGATTAATTACCGATTAATTCCATATATGAGAAAACGAATTAATCTGGAATATGGACTTGCAGTTAAAGAAGCGTCCCATTTCAAACAGTAGCATAGAACCCCTGAGGGATCAGAATAAATGCTGTCGCTCCAGGTGGAGTTGAGACTGATATGCTTAATCAAGTATCCAAGGACAACAAGCAGTTTGTAGAAACTTTTAAGTCTATGCATCCAATCGGCCGTTTAGCAAATCCGGAAGAGATCGCAAATGCAGTAGTTTGGTTACTATCCGATAACGCATCTTTTGTCGTAGGTCATACATTGCTAGTCGACGGAGGAATAGTGAGCAGATAAAACGAGATCTGTTGTTCTTATCTTAAGTATGATTTACAGCGGTAATTCAAATCAATCCATTACAACGTATGTGTAAAGATATCAGCATGGACATAACTAGAGTTGACTTACTAATAGACTGGCACACTGACACTTGACCAAGCTGATGAGCAACGGCAACTCGGAACTGCACTAAAGAATGAACTGACATATTAGATAACTCCTCATGTCACACAAAAAGATTGATATGGAGTTCTTTATTTATACATAGAATGGCAAAATGTACAAAATGCGGAGTAGACATTAAATCTGGAGGATATGATACAGAAGAATTAAAGCTTCCCAATGCTACTTGCTATTTAGTTTCTTGTAAGCAATGTAAAACTGTGCTTGGAATAGTTCAAGAGTAGACAAATTTTCCACATGATCCGGATTTAATTTTCAAACGATATCCGAGTTCTTCCATCTATATGCATCTTAGGAACAAGTTCTTCTTTATCGTATTTGTTTAGTACTTTCATGGATTGTATTCTATTATCTGAGGCCATTGCTATAGCTTTATCTATCTTGTTATCATTTGCTATTGAATTAACGTTGATTCCTCATCTATTCAAGAAAGTTGCAGTACCTGGAATATGTGTAGACTGATCGGCTTCAAAGTACGCAAGACCAGAGTTCCATTGTAACAAATAATTCTTTGATGATGATTGATATTGGATGGCTTATTCTGTGCCATATTGACTGGGGCTGCAGCGTACCAACTTTGGCCTGTAGTATTATAAAGAAATAATGAATGTGTTTCAGAACACTATCTTATGCCTTGACGATCTGGACAATCTTTGTAGTTCTGGACTTGTGAACCATCTTTACATGGAGCCAATCCAGTTATTTCATCTAAATCTTGACTATCAAAACAAGTTCCATTGTATCCTGGATCAGCTTCATCACAATATGGAATTTCATCATTGTTATTTCCGTCGTCTTCAGTCGTTGATGAAGCGAATATTAAAAGCTGATTTGATGTCGTCATTATTATTATCGCCATTGCCAAGCCGACAGCCGCAATCAGTTTAGTTTTATTCGCTCTCAAGTTTTTTCTATTCAGGTATTTAACCATACTTAATCAGTTTCCGACTCACGCACTTTTTAAGTTCAGATATTTCTCGGATTTGACCATCTAGTAAAGATTCTCCAATTTGTGATAATACAACAAACTAATTGATAGTACTTCAAGTAAATACTATAGAAGAACACCGTATAAGATTAAATGGATTTAAAACCAAATACAAAGAAAATAAAATGGTCTGGACTTTTGTTAGTGGCCGCAACCACAGCCAGTGGAGTGGTGCTCTTGGTTCACAGCACATGATGGACACAAAGTTGCTGTTGCACTTTCTGCAACGAATGTTGTTCCACATGAGC
>JBOGPP010000200.1:0-45392 GCA_050748485.1 Nitrososphaeraceae archaeon
ACCTCCTTTTCAACGCTCTGTGCTTCCGCAGATGAAACTCCTGTTAAATCCTTAATCTCAAGCCAGAGGTTCTCAGGCAAATCTCTCTTGAATTTTTTGTAAAACTCGTTCCATAATGATACTCTTAGTACTGACTCGCGAAGCAATTGTTTTCGGTAGTCTTCATCTCGTGGGTATAGTATGTCTTCACCATTTTTTGTGACTCTAAATCTTCCTCTTCCCTCAAGTAGTCCATAGCTAATTAGACTATTTATTCTCCTGTAAAAACCCCCACTTGTAGGTGTTTTGTATCCAAGTAAGAGAGCAAGATCATTTGCGTGAATCTGACGATCTACGCTTTTAACATTATCATAAATCTTCTTGATGTCGTTGAAGGCCCCTGGAGTGAACCTTACCTCAGGAATTTCATATGAACCAATTCGCAATTTGTTTGATTATCTTTCCATTTATCGTTATTAAATTTGCTTTATTCCTGATTACAAGCCATACCAACCGAACAGCTTTTTAGTTACTCTCTTCGATCCCATGTCCCTTGATCTAAGCCCATGTTGTTAAAAACATTCAGTCAAAATGTAAAAAAAAGGGACAACGGTAGTAAATGTAATTGAATACGAATTGAGTATTTAGGAGGGGATGGCTTGTTCTGGCTGTCTCTCGTCGAATCAAGAGTGATAGGTCTTCAAGGCTGAAATCAGTCTATCAATATCGCCTTCGTTATTGTAGAAGTGTGGCGATACTCTGATACCTCCACCTCGCGCAGACACTATTATTTGCCTTTTTCCTAAATACGTGACCAAATGTTCTGGGGAACTGTTCTTAAATACTACGATGGCAGATCTATGAATGTCTGCAAGTGGAGAAAGGACCTGAATTTTCAATTCAGCAAGCCTGTCGATAAGATACTGTGTAAGATAACGTATTCTTTCTTCGATGCGAAGAATGCTAATCTTGGAGATGTACCCAATAGCTGCCTTTAATGCAATGATATTTGGAAAGTGGGGCGTGCTGAGCTCAAATTTCGAAGCGTTCTTGGACATTCTAATTTTCATGTTATCAAAATGCTCTCTATCCTCCTGTCCAAATTGACTGAAGAATGGGGGTTTCAGTTCAGACACGTCGTCCAGCAATTTTTTCTGAATGTAGAGTGTTCCTATTCCAAAGGAAGAAAGCAGCCATTTGTGACCATTAGCCACTGTAAAATCGACCCCAAATTTGCCAACATCGAAATTCAATGCTCCGATCGATTGAGTTGCATTGACTACAAGGTAGAGATCCTTCTCCACACAAATTTTGCTTAGTGTCTCCAAATCTTGCTTGAATCCTGTTGAATATTGAACATGGCTAGTGATGATCGTTCGCGTTTTTCTTCTTATTGCCTTCTGAATATGTTCGATAGGTACCATCCCGTTAAGAGATGGAACTATTGTCATATCTGCTCCCTTATTGATCCACGGTAGATTTGAAGACGGAAACTCCAAATCATTTGATATCGCATGGCCACGTTGAGCAAGCAAGTGAGCGATAATGTTCATCCCCTCGCTGGTTGAGTGAGTGAACGCGATTTCTTCGGAATGAGCCCCAACTAAAGCTGCAAACACTCTACGAGCTTCCTCGATACACTCAATCCATTCTTGCCAGCGAGTTCCTCCGTACGTCATATTACTCCTATAAAATTCCGACACTGCGTTTTGAACCTGACATGGGACAGGAGAAATTGCGGCGTTAGCCAAATATGAATACTTTTCAGTGACTGGAAAGTCTTCTCGTAGTCTTTCCCAGGATAATGATTTCAACTCGGCGCTGATACTTTACATTATGGGATTATATGATTTTCCTATTTGACGATTATTGAAAAATCTTATCTCACACCTCGAGAGCCAATCATAAGTCTACAAAAAAAGAACAAGTAAATTCTTGCTCTGTTATGGCGAATCCAGACGCATACAAGTATAGTATTCTGAACGAACTCGAATTAAGCCAGTTTATAGACGCGAGTACAGAATGTCTAAATGATAAAGCGAAGATGTGAATCCACACTTTCTTATGACATACATTTCAAAATCTATATAATGGTTAGGAAAACTGGGTCAAACCTTATGATCAAAGTCCAAACCCGCTTAGTACAATCAACGTTGATATCTTGAAGTTTTGGAAAAATCAACGGCTTTAGTTCATGTGAAATTGGCTGCTATTCAATACTCAGAATTTCACGGCTGATTTCCGGCAGCATAATTAACAGCGACATGATATTATTATGCTAACATCTCTATTTAGGCTATATAGGCAAACATCGATCTACGTATTAGCTATAGGATATCATGAAATATGGCTCAATGGCCTCGATATTAAAGGGGTCTGACGATACCTGAAACCTAACCTGACTACCAAAAAGGAACTTGCTTCAGCTTTTCTCAAAGGTAAGAGACGAGGTGATAAAATATTTCGTGGAACAGTTATTGTTGCATCTGGTTATAGTGCACTTATGCTGATCCTCGTCGCGTTTGCAGTAGGCGAAGGAGCCCTTCCTATATTCTCCGCTGAAGGCTTTCAATTTGTCATAGGAACTGATTGGAATGCTGTGTATGGGCGTGAGTCATTTGGTGCGTTGCCATATATCATAGGTACATTGCTTAGTTCCGCCATTGCGATGGCTATCGGCGTTCCAATAAGCCTCGGGATAGCCATTTTTGTCACAGAGATGGCTTCTCATAGAGTTAGTACCCCCCTATCATTCGTCGTTGAGTTACTAGCTGCTGTGCCCAGCATCATATATGGGCTATGGGCGTTGTTTGTATTCAGATTCTGGGTAAGAGATCTGATTGAACGCCCTCTATACGAACACTTGAACTGGATCCCATTTTTTGACAAGACTCCTTTTGGCTTAGATATCTTTACCGCAGGAATAGTACTTTCGATAATGATAATCCCAATTATCTCTTCGATAACAAGGGAAATACTCCTTGTTGTTCCTAATTCTCAGCGCGAGGCTGCGTATAGCCTTGGCGCAACTAGGTGGGGAACATTAAAAACGGCAATCTTTCCTTACGCAAAATCCGGCATACTTGGTGCTTCGTTTTTAGGATTGGGACGCGCGATAGGGGAAACTATTCTTGTCACGATGATAATAGGGAACGCAATCGGTCCGGCTGCAATCCCAACCACTCTGTTTTCACAAGGGCAGTCGCTAGCAAGTCTTATTGCAAACGAATTCAACGAGGCAGCTTCTGACTTGCATCTTTCAGCGTTGATTGGTCTAGGCGCTATTTTGTTGCTGCTGTCTATGATCATAAATATTGGTGCAAGATTTATGGTTTCAAGGATGGTCAAAGTGGTTCCAAGAGGTAGAGAATAGTGTCTGGAAATAATGGTAAATCTCCTGCGCGATTTCATAGAAGAGAAGTTCAGAAGATAATGGTAAAAAATGCAAGAAAGGCTAAAATAATTGATAAAATAGTAAGCATATTTGCGATCATGTGCGTTATTCTAGCAGTTATTCCGTTGACAAGCATATTAATTGAGGTAATAAAAAATGGAATTGCAGCATTCGATTGGGATTTCTTGACAGGAAGACCCGCTGCTATTGGTCGAGTCGGTGGGGGAATAGGCCCTGCAATTCAGGGAACATTAATCGTAGTAGGTCTGGCAACAATGATTGGGGCTCCAATTGGAATACTTACTGGTATCTACCTCTCAGAATTCGCTGGAGGTGGTCCTTTTCCGAACGGGGTACGGTTTTTCAATGAGGTAATGACAGGTCTACCATCAGTTGTTATGGGAATAGTCGGCTATATCCTAATTGTCATCAATATCGGTTCCTTCTCTGTATGGGCTGGGGCTTTTTCGTTATCAATTATCATGATTCCGATCGTTTCCCGTGTGACTGAAGAGACCCTTAAAATCGTCCCCAACTCAATTCGTGAAGCAGGTTTTGCGCTCGGCATCGCAAAGTGGAAGATTACTCTTTTCATAACTTTCAAGTCTGCAATTAGCGGCATTCTTACTGGAGTAGTACTTGCTATAGCGAGGATTGCGGGAGAGACAGCCCCCCTTATCATGACGATCCTGGGCACTAGCTTATTTTTTACTGGTTTCAATAATCCGGTAGACGCATTACCCCTGAGAATATGGCGCCTTTCTTCTCAACCTTACGAAAGCGCCCAAACACAAGCGTGGGGAGCCGCACTTTTGCTCATCCTGATGGTGCTGGCTTTGAGTGTGGCTTTAAGACTCTTAGCCCAACGAAGAGGGTCTTCAGTAAAGGCTGAAATTTAAGGTTTGTTCACCGGCTTGAGCAAAACCTCTAGAATTCTAAATTTTTTACTTCTATTTTTCAACGTAATCGCTTCTTGTAACGAATACTTTGTAGTTCTCGCTCATTGCTAACAAGATTTCTTGCTATATGCTCTATATTGTATATATAGACAAGGGTTTAATTGACGTCCCTCTATAGATATTTTATTTGCCAGCCAATGAGATTAGCAATCACACAGCAGAAACTACAAAACACATAGAAGATAATTTATCTGCTAAAAAGATTATCAGTGACACGGCCGAAACGACAAGGCGTACACGAGAGGAACCTCAACGTAGGTCGAAAGTTTCCATCAAGGGAGTAAATGCATGGTTCGGCTCAAAACAAGCCTTAAAAAACATTAACTTAGAGATTGAAGAGAACACTGCTACTGCCTTCATGGGTCCTTCTGGATGTGGCAAGACCACCTTAATAAGGTGCCTAAATCGAATGCATGAAATGACGCCAGGAGCCAAGGCTAAGGGCCAAGTAATACTAGATGGTATCGACATCTACGACAAGTCCATCGATCCTGTTATCATAAAGAGAAGGATCGGAATGGTCTTTCAGAAACCGAATCCCTTTCCCACAATGAGCATATTTGACAACGTAGCCGCTGGTCTAAAGCTGAACGGGATAAAAGACAAGAAGCTTGTTAAGGAAATAGTTGAGGAGAGTTTGGAAGGTGCAGGTCTTTGGGAAGAAGTGAAAAATGAATTGGATAAGCCAGGTATGGGTCTTTCAGGAGGGCAGCAGCAGCGTCTGTGTATCGCGAGGGCATTGGCCATGCAACCTGAGATTCTGCTGATGGATGAACCTACTTCAGCTCTTGATCCTCTTGCTTCATCTAAGATTGAAGAATTAGTACACGAACTAAAGAAGGATCTCACTATCATTATAGTAACTCATAACATGCAGCAGGCCGCTAGGGTAGCTGATCGTGCCGCGTTTATGTACCTTGGTGAGATGATTGAATATGGATTCACCAAGCAGATTTTTCAAAATCCTGAACAAGAACTTACTGAGAAATTTGTCAGTGGCAAGTTTGGATAGTGTCATTCTAACGACTAGATACTCTACGGCTGCTTTACCTAGAATTAGTATCGCCGTGCATGTCAAACTAAATTGACTCGACTGCTTGACTTAGGCATAGCAAGAACCCGCGATATTATTGGTGAGATGTCCAAGATATCGGAGATCTGCGTAATTACAGTATTGGATTCCTACACGAAAGGCGAGGTAAAAAAAAGGGAGATGTTTGAATGGGCAGAGAAACTACGAATTCTCCAGGAAGAGGTATCTGATTTGGCATTTGAGCTCATTGCCCGATACCAACCTGTAGCGACAGACTTAAGGTACATTAAGTCATGCCTAGAGATATCATACGTACTTTCACGCTTTGGAGGATATGGTTATGAAATTGTCGAAGTTCTGGATATGATGGGTTCAATTTCAGAATGTGACAAATCGGTCGTCACAGAAGCTGCAAGGGTAACTTCCGAGATGATTTCCCTTAGTGTGAACGCGTTAGATTTTAAAGATAAGCTAGCCTCAGATAAGCTATATGACATGGACGATACTGTTGATCTCATCTATCGGAATTATTTACGAGAAATTGTCACAGCCAGCAAGGAGTCAAGGGATATGTACGCTGATCCAAGATGCGTTATAACTTCACTTCATGTTTTGAGATACCTTGAAAGAATAGCAGACCACACTTGTTATATTGCAGATTCAGTATCATACATAGTAACGGGAAAATCAAGTCCCAAACGCATCCAAATGAATCCGTAAGACTTCAGAGTCGTAATATAAGTACTGCATTTTAGTAGTACCGTTTAATTTAAGTTTAGCATATTTAGACTATATAGATAAGGAGTATCTATATGATCAACTATCGTAATGTGTTTTATCTTCATTCAATAACTGAATTTGATTGAATTCCATTCCTGAAAACAATGAAATACGCAAGATCCAGTTTACAGGTAGATCTACTTAGATTCTTTCATTACCAAAGAGATGGATGAGTGAAATGCGTCTCAAGGCAGGCGATCCCGTAACCATAGTACGTGAAGCAAATAATTATCTTTCAATAATTCCAAGTGCTGTTAGAAACCCCAATACAATCGATGAGGCTAACTCAACCGTGCTTAGCACTGAGTCATCTAATACCATCAAAAGAAAAGTGGTGTCCATGTACCTAGCAGGCTTTAACATTATTAACCTAAAATCAAAGACGGGAAGAATATTGCCATCACAAAGGGATGCTGTTCGGGACGTGGTACGAAGAAATTTAGTGGGCACTGAAATAATCGCCGATGCATCAGAGATAATTACTATTCAAGTGCTCCTAAGCTTGCCTGAACTCTCAATAAATACTGCTGTCCGACGTATGTTTCTAATAGCTGCAGCAATGCATAGAGATGCAATGCTTTCATTGGCTGAGTTAAACTACGAATTGGCAGAAGCAGTTATAAAATCAGATGACGAGGTAGATAGATTTAGTCTCTACATATTACGAAATCTTGTAATCGCTACACAAAATGAGAGAATTCTGCAGGAGATTGGATTGAGAAAACCTTCTGATTGTTTGAGCTACAGGGTCGCAGTAAAGAGCATTGAACGTATTGCGGATCATGCTTCGAGTATTGCTGATAAATGTGTTGCAATAAAGGATAAAATTGACAAGGATGCATTGCAGCACATCGATAGCATGAGTAAACGATCTCTGGCGTTAATCACCGATTCAGTAGAGGCTTTCTTGCGTAGAGATTATTCACTCGCCGATAGCATCGTAGACAAGGCTAATGATATGCGCCTAGTTGAGAATGAGGTACTTTCATATATTGACAATAGCGAATCATCTTCTAATGGAGCCAGGGGTCTCAACATCAAGCTAATTTTAGAAGACTTAAGAAGGACAGCAGAGCATGCAAGCGATATTGCCGAAGCTGCTATGAATCAGACCATTCGGGGTGTAATAGACTTGAACAAGAGTTCCAGACCTAGCACCACTTCTTGATTCACTGAGATCAGCCATGACTTAAATTTCTCATTAGATAACGGTATAAATCCGATAATTCAGACCACGGTCTTTTCATGTAACTAGCCATTTGACCCTAATTGGCATCACTTTATCCATACTGATGAATCTAGAAAGATGAATCACTTTTTTCCGAACCAATTAGAGGTAATGAATTGATACAACCTGAAAATGTTATCAGAGATCTACAGAGGAAGAGCTAGTTAGAGATGAAAAACGGATGGTTTAATCGATACTTGGGAGCATAAATGATTTTTTTTAGTCTTCTCCAAGTACAATACCAAGGGCATTCTGAAGTGACTTAATCCTCAAGGGCCATTGAAAATCCTTGTTCCAAGGTTGATCAAATAGTATTCCTATTTTTGGTGCAGTTATGTCTATAAGGTTTGTAGGAGAGTCATCTAGTATGTAATCGAAAGGGTACTCGGATTTTGGCATAGCATCGTATACGAAGATTAGGTCATCTGAAAAAACATCGTGATGATCAAGCCATTTTGCCACATAGGATACGGTGGGTCTCTCTCTCCTGGTAAGTATAGATATCCTAAAACCACTCTTGTGTATATTTTCTATGGTACTATTTTGATTGGGCTCACATGGTGGAATCTCTCGCCATCGATATTCCCATACATAGTTAAATAACTTCGAAATCTCCTCAGGAGTAATCGGAAGAATTTTAGAAATATCCCACGCATAGATATCGTCCTTGGTTATATTTGTGTGGTGCCTTTCATTGTATTCCTTTATCCAAATAACCATTGTGTCCGCCAAGACCGAATCAAAATCTAGTGCAAAAGTCTTAGCCGGGCCTAGTATGTTCAAAATATTCAAAGGATGTGAGAAAAGAGATTATAAAACTGTTAATATTCTTCAGAGTCAAGAGGTATTGATATATCGATAATCTACCCTACAAGTCAGATATCATCGTTTACACGAGTTCTACAACAAAGTAGTCAACGTAGTGAATCATGAAAAGGACTAATAAGATTATGCTGAACATGATGTTTGTCATTTGACTGGCTTAGCAAGTATTTGCGTTGAATTTGATAACGAATTGACGTTACTACTTAAGAGTATTTAAAACGAGTCATTCCGCAAATATTACACAGGTCCTGTCAATCTACATTGATCGGGGTAAATATTTCAAAACTAACGATTTGCACCATGGTTAATTGATTTGCCTTCACTATTGGAAAGTTACCACTCACAAATACTTGATAGGTATTGGCTAATGATAACCAATATAGATAATATTTTCAAACGAATCTAGATCTTACAGATAAAAAAAATATTATATATAGTATGCCGACTAAATAGGTCAAAATTGGAGCTCTATATAATGCGGCATGGTGAGGCGGTCAAGAACATTCAATCTGGCCCATCTGCATCTGACGCGGATCGGCCTTTAACCATGTCAGGTAAACAAGAAATAGAAGAGATTTCATATTTTCTGAAAAATTTAAACATCAAATTTAGTCTCATTATCTCTAGCCCGCTAAAGAGGGCACATCAGACGGCATTTATTGTGTCCAAGATTTTCAAGATCGCTAACAATTTGGAAGATTGGGATGAACTTAAACCGGAAGCAGCCAAACAAGCTCTTGTTGAGAAACTTTCCAAGCTCACAGAAGATTCCACAATTCTTTTAGTGGGCCATGAACCCTTTCTTAGTTCGTTCATAAGCCAACTTGCGTTTGGAAATCCAAGTGGAAACCTAGTGCTTAAGAAAGGGGGTTTTGCGAAGCTTAGGATTTTGTCGAATTTTCCAAAAATGACTGCCGAGCTTCGTTGGCTATTGACTCCCAGATTGATGCGGAGGACATAGCCATTTTGAACAACTACTTGGATATTTGTATACTTGCAAGGTTTACTCAACTACATAATTTCTAGATTGTTTGTGGACAGGAAATGAAACTCTCTGTTATTGATTTAGGATACAATTCAGTCAAATTAGTATGCTATAAAGTAAACTCTGATGGCACGTTTAGGGCTTATGATCGAAGAAGCGTCAAGACAAAGATCGGAAGAGGACTAACAGAAGGTGGTTATCTTAGTGAAATAGCAAGTAGGGATACGATTGAAAGTCTAAGGCTCTTTCGCGATATTTTAGTATCGGACGACGTAAAAAATATCATCGCCGTGGCGACAAGCGCTGTTCGAGAGGCGAAGAATAGAACTAAGTTTATTTCAGATATTTATGAGAAGACTGGATTCACATTCCGGATACTTTCACATAAAGAAGAATCATATTATTCTTGGTGTGGAGCCCTCCATTCCACATGTATCTCAGACGCTCTATTCTTCGACCTGGGTGGAGGGAGCCTGGAGATTGTACATTCCCAGGATTTCAAGATTAATAAACATCTCTCCCTTCCTTTAGGGGCCCTACGAATGACGAGAATTTTGAATCAAAAAAACGGAGACTTAGGAAAAAAATACGTTCGAAAGCATCTTATGAAGCTGGAACAGCATATAGTAAAATCACTGCCAGATGGGGAACAATTCGATTTTAGCCCTGACGTTACTCTCGTAGGAGTGGGAGGGACTCTTCGAACGATAGCACAGTACAACCAAGATTTAACCAACTACCCTTTGGATAAGATCAACAATTATAACATGAAAATTGAACACATCGAAGAAATAACAGAGAAGCTATCAGGTCTGTCGGTGGCCGAAATCACTGAAATTGTATCAATAGGAAGTAGCAGGGCTGATACTGTCGTCTCTGGGTGTTACGTCATATCCTCGCTAATGAGAAAACTCGGGCATGACTCTGTAGTTGTAAGTACAGAAGGGTTGAGAGAAGGCTTGGTCCTATCTTTCATTAACGATCCAGACTATCTATCCTCAGATAATATCCAACCAACTCTACGTTCTCAAGTCGAGTACATTGTCAAGACCGGTTGCAGGCGCATACTACCTCCAAGTCGTTACCATAGCTTTCTGGAAACGCTACTATCTGCTGGACTATTAAAGGAGCGAGAACTTCAAATCTTGATTGAAGCTATTCAACGGATCCATCAATTTCATAATATACTCAGTACAAATAGTTTATTTTATGCCTTGATTGACGAGGAATACAAGAATCTAAGCCACGGTGAGCTTCTAGTATTATGTCTTTCCATAATGTATTCAAAGAAGCAAAAGACTTCAAATCGCTTATTCGCGAAGTATAAGTCAATCCTTCACACGCCACAAAACAAAAGATCGATAGAAAAAATATCTTCGTGTCTCAACTTTATTACTGCAGTCGAAAAAAGTCATGCAACTATACACCACGTAGTGTACGATGGAAACATTTTCCATATCGATCTTAGGTGTAATGATTTGCTCAGATTTCCAAGATTCTTGTTTGAAGAAGCAAAAAGATCCTTAATCGTGTCGTTTGGTATCCCTGTTGAGTACAATATGCAGTTAGATTCCAATGAAATCAAGGTGAAGGTTGAGGACAATAGTGTTTCTTGAAGGCAGAAAATGACACAAGCGATTGTGACTCTTATCTTATATAGTATCCTGTGATTTGAAGTCTAGAGAGACATCTCGGAGAGCACCAAGATGGAAGGGTTATGTATCTCATGAATATTATTTTGAGTGTCATAGCCATTTAGTATTTTTTAAGTCGATCATACTAATCACACGCCATTAGGTCAATATATTACTAGAAGTAAACTGATTATATAGATATTATTCCTTATATAATGTACCATAGAATTCATACACAACCCGTATATTCCAGCCGACGATATTTCTAGAAAAGTGTAAATATATAAATGCGAACGAAAGAGACATCACATGAAAACATTGACGATGCACAAGTTGTAAGACTTCGAAACCGAACCAATGACAACTTGTTCATCAGACTCTATGAGCAAAAGGGTATTCACAATTGTGATTAACGCCTAGTATAAGGTTTCCCAACCTGCTCATACTTATTTTCCTAATCGATCGTTGCTTTACAATATGATATATTGCCGTCTCAGAATACTCATCCAACCTAGGTTGAATCAAATATTTTCTAGTATTTGAGTTTATGACTTGACAGTAAACTTATGACAAAAAAATTATTCAAACAAACCTACACGAGAGCTAGCTCGTTCATTATGATCTTCTTTATTACCAAAAACCCATACTCATAAGTCTTCAAGAAGGTTCACATCCATTGAGAGGAGCAAATAGGCGTGGAGAAGACCAGTAAGATTGCACACTCTTCTCAGATAGGAACCAGCGAAATCTCTTCATATATCAACCATTCTTCATATTACTATGTTCGAATCCGATTCTTGTAGTTCTTTCGAACCTCCATGGAGATTGTCATTAATCCAATGCCAAACGGTATGGCAACGATCCCAAGAAGCATAGACAATGAGGTATATGGTTCGTCCCCAAAACTCCATTTCATAAATGTGACCGAACCTACGAGAAGTACTATAAGAGGTACATTCATACCAACTGCCAAGGCTGCTATAAGTAACGGATGCATTTTAGCAAGGTGTATTGGCCGTTAGTATTTATAACTATTGGAGAGGGCGCTATCACAAAAATGAAAGGAAAGCATCGTGATAATATCGTTGAGAGATGAGCGATGATCTGATTTTTTAATTTCAACACTATCATGCCATGGCGGACCTACCTGCTTCAATGATAGTATATG
Source organism: Nitrososphaeraceae archaeon (assembly GCA_050748485.1). Taxonomy (GTDB): domain Archaea; phylum Thermoproteota; class Nitrososphaeria; order Nitrososphaerales; family Nitrososphaeraceae; genus TH5896. The sequence goes on from JBOGPP010000200.1 coordinate 11,986, forward strand.
GTGAAAGAGGGATTATCATACCCACGGCCAGATTTTAATTCCCCTTACCATACATTGCTTTTTTATTATTGCGCGTGCTCGTTCCACTGCTTCTTGTTCGTCGATCTCTTTTCCCAAATATTGCAAGAGCAGCTGTTCAAAGAGTTTTTTGGCTCGCTCTTCGGTGAATTCTTTATAATTTGAAAATCTATCTGCTGATGTTCGGCGTCTTTCTTTATTCGTCTGAAGAGGAATGTCAGAATGTCCTTTCATATCTGCATACTCTCTCTTACACACTGCACAGTTGTCATCAAAGAAATCGGAATGAACTGTGCATTTTGACATTACTGTGAAATCTCGTCTATGGTATATTAAGAGCACTAATTTTGCGGAGTCCATTCGAATTAAGGTGGGAGAAAACACCTTCATGAATTTAGTGATAGAGTGCTGTAGGGGGAACCACAAGATCTATTGTGCTCGTCCGAGTATTTGGCTGCGGGTTTGATTTAAGTTAAATTCTGATTTGTTCGCATCCTTTGTTAGTTGCAGCGTTTCTCTTGTTTTGCTTCTTCAACTTTCACAATAACCTCATATACGTCATCGGTAACCCAATCATAGAATAGTCTGGTGACTGTTATAGGGAAAAAGTCCTCGCATTCATATAGTCAAGTCTATTTTCTGAGGGCCTCAACTATCCATTTCGATATTCCTCCCAACTGTGAAATTAAATAGGGTATTCAAATTATTCCCTTATATCATGATAGATGCAATCCAAGCACTGATACTCGGGATTATTCAAGGACTGACAGAGTGGCTTCCTATTTCCAGCTCTGGACATCTGGCCTTAGCCCAGCTTGCCATGAATCTTCAAGTTCCAATTTTTTTTGATATCGTATTGCATCTTGGTACTCTTGCCGCTGTTATTGGGGTCTACCGACATGAACTAGTATCGATCCTAAAATCGTTTAAATCTATTCCCCTAAGAAATGGCAATTATTCTGAAATGGAGCTAAAGAACATTACGTGGGGCAGAAGGTATCTCTTGCTTATCATTCTAGGAATGATTCCTACAGCCTTGATGGGGGTAGGGTTCAGATCAATTTTTGAGGAATCCTTTTACAGCATGTGGTCAATAGGGTTGGGATTCATAATAAGCGGAGCTATGATATTGGTTACAAAGTTTATCGGTAAGGGCACGAATTCAATAGGAAAAGTCGATGCAGTTTTGATAGGCGTGGGACAGGGACTGTCTATTTTCTCAAGCATTTCAAGAAGCGGAGCAACTATTTCTATTGGGATGTTCAGACACATTGAAAGATCCGAATTAATCACCTATTCTTTCCTACTTTCTATTCCCGCGATTTTAGGGGCAGGGCTATATGACTTGGTTTTTGCAGATAATATTTCTCAGGTTGAAATAATTCGTATTCCAATAGAATCTTATATAATCGGGACCCTCTCAGCTGCTGCTGTGGGATATGTGTCGATAAAATTCTTAATTAGCATAGTAAACAAAGGAGAATTCTACCTATTTTCGTTTTATTGCTTTTTAATAGGATCCCTAGTACTTGTCAGTCTTATCTAACTAAAAAGGTAAAAAAATATGAGTTCATTTCCTGAAATTTAGACGTAAGAATAAAGCTTCAAATTTTACAATGAAAGTTTTTCTGATCAAACAATACATTCAATGTTACAACTAAATTTTATTCATATTTGTGACATATAGTTTTTAAGATGCCGCAAAAGTAAGAAACATATTGATTGACTTCTCTAAATTGAAGTACAGGGTAAACTATAATCAGTCCGTGTATAATTTTAAAACAAGGCGGTATGAAAGTAAGGACGCTACTTACAATAGCTACGAGCAGGCCAGAGCAAACCAATGGAAGTGCGAAAAATGTTGCGAACTGTTCGGAACGCTGAAGGAACTAAAGCTCCATAAAATAGAACTACATTCGTATTAGTCAACTGATTGAGTTCTCTTCCGGAGGACTTGTAATTGATGAGTTCCAGTGTATTACTGATTTGAGGATATTATCTGGACGTTTCTGGGATACTGAGTAGGATCATACTGTTTATTTTTATTTGATCTTGTTTCACTCGTCAATCGTGACAAGATTCAACAGTTTGATGGCCTATGTAAATTTGTAAATAAGAGTTACACAATCTGGCACTGAATTATTTCGTATCTAATTGCAAAGGAATTATGCATTCATTATATAGAGAAATTAAATATTGTAACCTAATCATCGAACACTCTCAACAATTAGATATGGGTAATATAGTAGTGTAGTATCAAATCTATGCGCTAATACGACATACTTTCTTCGTGCGACTGGATCCAATTGTCAAAGACTCCTGTTGTGCACTGCACAAATCATCGCTTTTTTTCGAAAATAGCCAAGTTCTGAAATGGAAACCATTGATTTAACATGGATTAGAATTTGCTGTCAATACTACAAACTTTTAGAGGTCTTAACTTATGCGCGTTTCCTTTGATTGTTTGTTCAATTCCAGCTATCTTGCTTTTTGAAATTTTATGACTATCAAGCTCATCGCCAGTGTCCCTGGGCCCAGCAGATTCCAGTTTCTTAAGAATTATATCAATCTCGTCGTAATTTGCTCCAAGCTCTTCTTCAGCAGTGTGGCCTTTCCATAGTCGAGGGCTACTTTCCTTTTGTCGGATTGAAAGTGGAAGTTCTAAATATTTGGCAAGCTCCCTCACCTGCGTCTTATATAGGTCTCCCAATGGAAACAAGTCTGCCGCACCGTCTCCGAACTTTGTGTAATATCCAAGCACTAACTCACTCTTATCTGATGTTCCTAAAACTAGTCCATTATGGATGAACGAGTAATAATACAGAATACACATTCTTATTCTAGCAGTTAAATTCCCTTCCGCGTACTGATTTCTAGGAAGATTGACAAGGAATTCTGACTTGATATCATTTAAGTTCATAATCTTGAATTCTATATCTAGACTTCTCGCAAGTTCAATTGCGTCATTTACATCCGAGTTTGGCGTTATGGGCAAATCAGGGAGTATCAATGTAAGAACCTTTTTATTCGATAAAGCTCGAACAGCCAAATAAGCAGTTACCGACGAGTCAAGTCCTCCACTCAAGCCAATAACTACCTTTTCACGTTTGGACTTCTGTAATTCCTGCTTGATAAATTTTTCTATCAGGTCACACATAGTCTCGAAATTTACAGACACAATTGGTAAAAATCTCCATTACAATATTTTTGTTACCATCACATAAGGAGATTTGGGCTCCACCGTCCATGCAAAATGATAGGCATGTTTCTACAATTTCCAATATCTAGGTCCTTCCACCAGCATCTACTTTTTGAGGCGCATCTCGTTCTCTTGCATCCCACAACGATGATCAATGGCAGAGGTGGGTAGACTCATCAATAAAGGACGGTTTTAATTGCATCTCCGATCAAGTTAGAAATTTTTGTGCAAATAGGTTTACAGACTTGTCTGCAGGATTAACTAAGAAGCAATCTTCCTAGAGGCGGAAGAAACCGGTCTAATATATACGCGGGATCAGATCTCATCTCAGTCTACCAAAGTCATATCATTCAATCAAATAACCAATTTGTGATAGTAATGCTAATATTCTGTTTTCTGCTTTCAACAATCTGCTTAAGTTCATGTCAAGTAAGCATCAAATTATATCAAGTTTAATGTGGGTAGAGAAATACCGTCCGTCTACTCTTGAACAGATAGCAGATCAAAGTGATGTTATCAGAGGACTGCAGAATCTAATTCAGAAACCTAATGAAATACCTCATTTCATATTTGCAGGTCCAGCGGGAGTCGGCAAGACTACGGCCGCCTTGTGTATTGCCAAAGAATTGTTAGGGGAAAATTGGAAAAGGGATACCCTTGAATTGAATGCCTCAGACGAGCGAGGTATAAAGATGGTCCGTGAACGTGTCAAGGAGTTCGCGGCAGTCATGAAATTCTCAAGTACCACGGAAAGCAATGATAGGCCCTATCGCATTATAATTCTTGATGAAGCTGACGAGATGACTTCTGAAGCTCAGACTGCATTGAGAAGAATTATTGAGGACAGTTCAAGGACCACACGGTTTATCATTATTTGCAATTATCTTTCCCAATTAATAGAACCAATACAAAGTCGATGTGTTATATTTCGCTTTACGAGATTCCCCAAGAAGGAGATCGTGAATCATTTATCAGAAATTTGTAGACAAGAAGGAATAGAATTTGATGTTCGAGCTCTCTCTAGAATCTACGATTCTACTTCAGGAGATCTTCGCCATTCCATCAATATTTTACAATCTGCAGCGACTAATAACAGCATATCATCTGAAAAGGTGGAAATGTCAATCGGGTTATCAGGGAGAGCAAAAGTAGGCGAGGTCATAAAGCTGGCCCTTGCAGGTAAATTTAATGAAGCCAGAGTAATGTTATTGGAGTTAACCCAAGTGTATGGTATGTCTGAAAAAGACTTTTTAAAATATGTGGCCCAAGAAGCTTTCTCAATGAAATTAAGTGATCCAGGAAAATTTGCTGAGCTTATGGCAGAGTATGACTATAGGCTGAGCGTCGGAGCACATGCCGATATTCAGCTCACTGCGTTTCTTGCTCAAATTAGTACACTCGGCCAGAAATAGATTTGCAGATATTTCATGACTTTAAAGTGTTAATTGGCAATCAGATTAATGTAGTTGCTAACTATTCAGAACAAACTCAGCTAATGACTTCCGGATCAGATTGTCGGGTATATTTGAGAGACTATCGCTATACCTTGAAAAAAACCTGCCTGGAATTAAGATGCGTAACCAATATACATAATTGAGAGCAATGAGTGATAGAGTTGTCTGGTTCTACAGTATCATACAGAGACAGGATCTACATTGTCGAGGATATTATCCTGAAACTGGCAGAATATGGGGAATTGAACCAGACAGCATTGATAAGTTTCTGTGGTCTCAATCTCAAGAAACATAAAGTGATTCTCGATGAAATGGAATCCAACAATCTTATTACGAGAAAGGAAAGATTGATTGGTAAGAAATCAATTAGCGTTTATATGACCACTTCTGAAGGTATAAGTTTTTTTAATACTATACTCGCCCCTTATGAAAAAATGTTTCCACGAAGAAGAAATCAGAGCGGGTCGAAATCTAACTCAATGTAAGCAAAGGAAGACAATGTGCACCTGAACCTTAATTTTTTGATTAAAAGAAATCTGAGACAAAACTAGTGCAAAACTAATGCCCGTGGTATATATCCCTATATTCGATGTATTACAATCTATTCCAAACCAAAGTGGGATGAAATCTTCCGATTAATCTCCCTTTTTTCATTAAGGTAGGCATTGTATCGACTACTCCATGAGCCGATCTTTTTATATTGCTTTATTCCTGCATAGAGCCAGACACAAGAAATTACAATAACGGCAACTAATAACACGCTTAATACACTCCCAAATTCGTTCTCTATTTCAAGAATTGCAAAGAAAGATGGATGTCTTATCAAGTACACAGAGAGACCTATAGCAATGGGAGCTAAGATTAAAGCAGAGATTGAAACACCTAATAATGTTTTCCTAATATTAAGGATTTGTTGAATGAATGTGTCCATTAATGTCAACAAATTATCCCTTGCAGTGTTGGATAATACATCTTCGTCGTCGTTGACAAAATTCCCATTATCTCCGTGATTAGCCGCTCTGTCGTCCATATCCCCGTCTTTGATCCTTAACGGGATGTTCCTTTATTTATCTTATGATGAACAAAGTTATTTCATCCGTCGACATCCTACGAATGCAATGCAGACATCCATACTTTCGTTATAGTGAACAAGTTAAATGTCATAATGAAGTGATTGATGCTGGTTACTTTTTGCCAGGATTACTCGGATAGGCTCTGTTGATTGTCATCAGTATTGTTAGGAGCTAATAATTGCATGAAGCCTTTTTTAGATACCCCTTGTTATTTTTGAGTGCGATTGCATGAAGGGGAAGATACTACTATTCGGAATTCTTTTTTTATTTTTCATGTGTTTTATGACGCTCAATTCATACTCTAGTCTTCAAGATAATTTCGAAATAAATCATGTTTCAAGCTACGTGGATGAAAATAAGATCATGCATGTTTTCGGGGAGTTGAAGAACATTGGAAATAAATCTATGACAAATGTCATAGTTGGGGTCATATTCCTAGACTCAGAAGGCGAAATTATAAATGAATACAAAAGATCTGCTGAATTGAGAACCATCAATCCGGGTTTTACATCTCCGTTCGAAGTTCTTTTTATAGACCCGAAGACTGTCGATGAGATAAAGGACTTCAAACTATATGTAAATGGAACCGAAACCAGAACTCAGCGCGTAGATCTCAAAATTAGGATAGACTCATCCAGACAAGATATTTTGGGATTCTATTTTATCAATGGTGTCATATTCAATTCTGGGCCCATTAGTGCAAATAACTCAATCGCTATTGCCACACTTTACGATACAGAGGGTCGGGTTATAGCGATAGGAAGAGGCTTAGCTGAACCAAAAGATATCACTAGCAATTCTGGCGCAAGTTTCGGATTGGCTATCGTAGACAAACTACAAACCCACAAGGGAAAGAGCTATTCCGTTGTAGCAGATTCTGATGTGTATGTTTCGAAACCAACCGCCACAAAAGAGAAGTAGCTATTATTTAGTTATACATGGAAATGAAGTTGTATCGTTGCAAATTATCTTGGCTCTATAGAAACTACACTAAACAAGCTTATCGTCATAATTTCCTTTGGAGATCTCTTTGTAAACATCTTTCGCGAGTTTTCCGTCTACTTTTACTCCCATACTTAAACAGGATCCTATTACCTCTTTAGTAATTCCTTTAATATCAATCGCATAGGAGCTGTCGAGTTTCATTTTTGCTATTTTTACAACTTTTTCTATAGGCAGGTCTCCCACATAATTACTTCCTGAAGTCCCAGATCCCTTGGTAAATCCACCCTCTTTTGCAATTAGAGCCGCAGTCGGAGGTATTCCTACTTCTACGGTGAACTGCTTCGTTTCGGTATCGACTTCGACTTTGACGGGAACCTTCATGCCTGGAAAGTCGCGGGTTTTTTCGTTAATGGTGTTCACAACTTGCAAAACGTTAAGCCCCATCGGACCTAACGACGGGCCCAGAGGAGGACCAGCGCTGGCTTCTCCACCGCTTACAAGGGCCGAAATACTTTTCTTTTCTCCCATACTTCGGAACAAAAGGGTAACCTGAATATAAACTGATTATATTAATCCAAAAGGTCTATTTTCTCATCTAGAAATCTGAATGATTGTTCTGGTATGTGGCCGATTCGCTCTACTGAACCAATTTTCGGAGATAATTTGCATCAACGGTCACTGGAATTTGATATGGTGAATCTAATAGAACTACTGTTGCTTCCTGTTTCTCGTGGTCAACTCTGATCACCTTTGCTTTCATTGATTTAAACGGCCCTGCTACTACCTCTACCATATTGTCTATGCTCAGATCAGTAACTACAGGTTTCTTCACAAGATAGCCCTCTATATCCTTAAAGGGCAATTCACCACGTATCTGTCCTCTAACATGCCTTACGCCGCTCAGTGCTTCATATGCTATATTTGCATCAGGTGCTTCGACAATAATGTAGCCCTTAAAGTTTTCCAGTACCAAAATCGAAAAAATTTTCAATTTCTTTGTGGTAATCCTCGTGTGTAAGATGTTGGCAACAACGCGTTCCTGGCCACCTGTTATCCTGATGGCAAAAAATTTGGTATTTGTGTCATCTTCTGTCGTGGGCTTATTTGTCTTGTCAATAGCTTGGGCTGGAACAGATTCATTTACTACCTTGTTTTCCTCTATGTTGCTAGGTGTGTTAACCTCAGAGCCATCTGAGGTGGTGCTTGCAAGGCGGATGTCTTCAGTTACACTAGTAGAATTACCACTACGCCCTACATTCTCCCTTTCTAAATTTCGATTAATGTCAAGTAAGTTAGCATCCATTTAGCGAATGTATTTACGATATATTGTTGCAATTTATAAGTTTACGTTGCATTTACTGGTGCAGATTCGTCAATTTCAGGCCTTTAAAATCTAGGATACTTAGATCATTCATGCAAATTACACTCATGACGAAATAATCATCTGTCACCATCTCTAGCTAGCGAATTTATAGTAGGTTCTCTTCCACCCTCCTCGTGAGAAAAAATATTTCGCTAATTGCATCCTCAAAAGATGAAGCAGGGATGAACATGGTAAAATTCTTGACATTTAACAAGGATTTTCAAATGACTAGCAGCGATCCTCTGGTCTATGAATCAAGCAAATATCGGAACGTCAAACTCTACATAACAGATAAGGATCTGCTCTTCCTTGAGGAGTACAATGTTAGTGAACGACCGACTTCATTCGTCTTTCTTTCAAGACATAGGTCAGCAAGTGGGATAGCCTCTCTTACGTGTCATTCAACGGGTAACTTTTCTCATGATAATTCGTATGGTGGTGAGCCAAATGAATTAGGAATGGCCAGTCCTTCCATGTTAAAGGCTTATTTTAATGAATTATATCTAAATCGCAACTCTGCGCGTGACTATCAAATTACCTTAGAGGCTACTCATCACGGCCCTACGTCTCTTAAAGGGCCCATTCTTTTTGTCGAAATAGGTTCTGGACCAGTACAGTGGAGGGACTCGAACGCAGCCCGGGTAGTTTGCAATAGCCTTTTAGAGATTTCTTCGTTAGATTTGAGAGGTTCCAGTAGAGTAGCCATGGCTCTAGGTGGGACGCATTACCCTGAAAAATTGAACAAAATACTTCACGAAACAGATTTTTCTATAGCATACATTGTAACGAAGAGCAATCTACAGTATATCGACGACCAGATCCTTCAGCAAATGATGGTCAGGAGTACCGAAAGGATAACCCATGTTCTTTTGGATTGGAAGGGGCTTGGAAAAAATAAAAAGAGTATCTTGGATACTATTGAGAGAACTGATCTCGAAGTGATCAGGATATGATTGAGCAATTTTCGTCTCTGAAGCTCGAAGGATGGTTCTACCATACCCGTTCTGATGCTATGAGATTTAGATTTACCCAAGATAAGGGTAGATGAAAGTAACGGGTATGGGTCAACCTTCTTCGCGTATTAATAGTCTAAGTTTGAATGTATATTCTTCGACAATGTTATTAGGTATCTCTCTCTGAGTGTTGACACAAGAATGCCGAACCTGATTAAGATCGATGTTGTAACTGCATTTTTGCGGTTTAATAGTCAAATATTAATCCTCAGAAGAAGTACTAGCGTGAAAACAATGAAGGAGAAATGGGGGGCTGTGAGCGGCTATTTAGAAAATAACGAACCATTAAGACAAGCTATCATAGAGATCAAAGAAGAAACAGGTTTGGAAAATGATGACGTACAATTAGTGAGATCGGGCCTTGTACTTCTCGCCATCGATCCTGAGAATCCGAATTCTTCATACAAGATTCATCCATACCTTTTCCAATCAAAGAGTAAGAAAATCAGGCTTAGCAGAGAACATGATCAGTATGAATGGATAGCAATAGATGAACTTTGGAGATATGACACTGTTCCCAAGTTAAAAGAGGCCTATGAAAGTGTGGCAGGATCATTGCATGATGTAGGAGATGATACACAAAACCGTAGGTCTGAACGATAGATCGAATTTATGTTGTTGCCTAGGCGAAATGATAGTAATGAAAATGGTAATTCAAACTTTGACGGTAATTTGCTCTCATACCAATCCCTAAACTGTATAAACAAAACTAAAAACAGTTTGAATTGAAAATTATACTGTCCAAATTAAGGGAAATCAAAGAATGATTATGGTTTATAATCGAAGTTTTGATTTTAGAATCGCTTTTGGTGCTTTACCATCCAACTATTTTTCATGCAAGATTCTCGAACTGTTTACTGTTGTGGTTTGAATTTACGGTCAGTTCTATTCAATGGCAACCCTTAACTTTGGATTCCACATGAATTCGGCCCCGCTTCCAGGTCGTCTAGTTGCAAGATATTGCAAAGTAGCAGATCTTTGTTAAGCCTCAATATTCTCCTGTAATTCATGGGCTGAGGAGGTATGCTGGAAACCACGTAACTAGTGAATTCGTTTTCATCCATTCTAAATGCCTTTACATATGCTTTTATGTCTCTAATCGTTTTGAAAATTGGCTCTTTATGCTTCATGCTTTTGCTGTAATGTGAGGGCAATACTACTGCATCATCAGGTAAAGCCGAGAGCTTCTTGTAGGTAAGAAAAAGGGTTCGAGAAAATTCATCAATCCTATCGTGGAGATCAGGCCTACCGATCCCGTCAACAAAGAGTGTATCCCCGCTAAAAAGAAATATTTCCTTTTTGCTAGGTTCCCCCCCTTCTGACAAGGTTTCTAATCTAATAGACAAGCTCCCAGCAGTGTGGCCGGGTGTATGAATTACATCAAAAGATAACCCTTTAGAGATTTCAATCCTCTTGCCATCATCAAGGAAGTTCAGGTCCAATCCGTTTATCTTACTAGGTTCAGTTTCGTATTCTTCCAGAGGGCTAAGGTAGAGCTTTGCACCCGTTTCTTTAGCGATAGTCCTAGAAGCAGACAAGTGATCTGCGTGTCGATGCGTCTCGATCAGAGCTTGGATTTGAAGGTCGTTATTTTTTGCAATCTCAAATATTGAGGTAACCGAACTACAAGGTGGATCGATGACAACAGCATCATTAAAATACGAAATCAGGTAGGTCATGCAACCCTTTGAAATTCGTCTTATCTGCCAGATCTTCAGGTTCGGATCTGATAGACATGGTATCAACGCAAGATCGTTTATTTTGTTCCAAGCAACCATGCCTCCTCTTATGCTCTTGACATCATACCCGAGTTGAGATAAATATTCTGCTGCCATCTTTGATCTCATGCCGTGCGAGCAGACCGTGATCACCTCTTTGTCCTTGGGGATATTCCTAATCATTTCTTCAGAGGATAACTTGTCCAAAGGTACGAGAGAGGGCTCTAGATGTTTATCGTAGCTAATCTTCCATGTGTTGTACTCCTCTGGGGTCCGAACATCCAAAATGTATAAATTTTCACCAGAATCCATCTTGTCCTTCAAATCGGAGGGCTCTATTTCAAGTGTACCGTAGCGAGGCTTATCTGTCAATCCTGAGGCTCAATCATCTTATCCGCCTTGCGTATAATAAAATGGTTTGTGTGAGTGATATGCGTCTAATAGAATGGTAGTTTTATTTTCATAACCATTTATTATTGTGTTGAGGGGGCAGGGACAGTAGAAACGTTAGTACTACTCGAGCTACGGTGAAGAATGACGGAAGTAGTCCATGATAAGGGATCTACTTCTCATGACGTCTCGTGACGACCTATTCGATGCATGAAGAGTGTCAATGCAATATTGACATAAGCTTCTTGAAATATTGATGGTAATCGTGATGGTAATGACTTTAGATCTACTTATATACTACCATATGCAATGTACCAATTATGGGGACGAATACGAATTATTCCCTAAGGTTGGTGGCTGTAGCTGTATTCGCAGTATTGGCCTTCGCCGTGGCAGGAGTTGCGTCATGGACTTTTTTGAGCGATTCGTCTGTGGCAGCACAGAATGATACTGTAGTTAACGAAACTATGCTATATACAAACCAGACTGAAATGGCTCCAGAGACCAAACGCTGATCTAGCTCAACCACAAAGTAAGCGGATAAGGCGCAACAGAATGCAGTTACCGTTTTGATATTTGAGATTATAGATTATAGCTAAAATTGCAATTTCACAGGGTAACGTCATTTTTAGCAGGATAGTTGCTAATATTGAAACCTAATTAATCGGTGACCAGTCCGGTTCTATATCATCATCATGATATTAACGTGTATTCCTTCTGGATGCACTGCATAGTTGTAGGCTTTACAAGTCTCAAGAATTATCTCATTTGATGTTGCTCTTCACTTTAGGTGTCTTGTGCACTATCATGACGTCTGGAATATGATGCGATGATGTATTCTGTTATTTCATTACTGGTCATAAGATCAGTGTCCTAGTCCATCGCAAGTCTAATGATCTCGCCTCGGATTTGCCGATAGAATAAATTCTTACCTCGTCACTGAACCGGAACCATCATCTCCTCATAGCTTATCTTGGAATCCTGTCGTGCATCTCTTCATCATTTCTGCGCTGTAGAAACTCACAGAATTGCCTGATCTCAGATGCATTCTAAATTGCAATCAGTGGGCTTAACAAAGCATTTGTCTTATACCCTGCTAATCCGTACTCCGTTTATCGGTTCTCTAGCAAAACTGTCATATGGTGTCTGCTTACTAATTCTTTAACTATTGATTCAGCGTGATCGTCATAACATAATTAAAGACATTCTCGAGATAGTCTATAATACCCAGCCACTTTTTCGAACCAGACGAAGTCAAACCAGCATTGGGCATGACGCTAAGCTGACACATCCGCAGACAGTCAACTATCTCGAAGCTTTAGTTGATATTGGATTGCTCATTTTAACTGATTTCAAACCCTTTCCATATTACGAAATGACCAAGAAAGGGCGAAGAAGTTTGCAGTTGTTCAGCGAGTTAGAGGACGATCTACGGTCCGTCCTTCCTATGTAGGAGTTTATTAATTTATGGCAGGGCAACATCCTGCTTCGTGACCGTTTAGCATGGTCATGAATTTTTCTGCGAAGTTGCCAGGCACAGGGGCCAAATTCTGCCATTGCTATGAACGTATGGGGAGGTGAAGTCCTGCCTTCTCTCATTCGCAATTTGCTGGCAGCCGATTTTCGAAACCTCCTTGGTGTATGCTGGATAATTGGTTTATATTCACCAAACGCATAATCCCTGTACCTAATGGTAGTCGCGACATCCAAACAAACGTGGGAGAATGACGTTTTAAAATCAAATACTCCAGTCCTTGTCGACTTTTGGGCAGAATGGTGTGGTCCATGTAGAATGGTTAGCCCTATTCTCGAGAAACTAGGTGAAACAATGTCGGATCAGATCAAAATAGTTAAGCTGAACGTAGATGAAAATCAAGAGCTTGCTATGAACTATGGTATTAGATCGATTCCATCTCTTTTGATCTTTAGGGAAGGAAAAGAAATTGGTCGCACCATCGGTGCTGCTACAGAACAGACCTACGAAAATTTTGTGAAGACATCCCTTTCAAATTAAGGAAGTGGACTCAGTCGGCAGCCGATCATGAGTGCTCGCAGAATTTTTTACTACTATTGATGATTGTTCTTCAATTCAAGGCAACTTTAGACAACGCCTAAATTTAGGCCAGATCACCTCTTACGAGACATTATATCTTTCTCTTATATTGGCGATTTCTATAATCAAAATATTTAAGTAGGATTTCTCTTCAATTTAGAAATAATGAACCAAAAAGCTACCATTGTAGGAACACTGTCGACTCTATTCACATTATCGGCAATCTTGTTGAACACCCCGTATTTGAATCCATCTTTTGCTCAAGAAGGTCCACCTGGAGAAGCTGGGGTTACAGATGAGTCAGAACCGGATTTTTCACCTTTAAATATGACAGGACCAGAGACGGCTACTGAATTTGAAGAAATTGCCGGGAGTGATGAGGCTATTTTGGCAAATGACACAGATATAAGCAATCCTAACAACACTATGCTTGATGCGACTGATGTAAACATACGAGAAGACTGCATGCAGGTGCCTGGAAACACCGCAGAGGACTGTCCTTAGTTAGCGTCATTCGAATCTCTATTTTTTATTTACATCTCTTGGGAGTATTTCCCACAATGCTTTTAGAATTATGAGAATTCACTTCTCATATTTTTCGCAACTTATTCGCCATCAGAAAGCATTTCCTTGTCAGTATACCACTGTCAAAAAGAATTGCTTAGATAGTCCCTATCCCTATATTTGAAGGGCCACATCATGACTTTTAAGTGGCTTGAGTCGTAATGATGACTGAATAATTGGTAAAGGGCGGAAGAAAACACAAGACTGGCAAAAGAAGAATAAATAAGAAAGCACTGATAGTTGGGGTTGCGCTTGCTTTTATAATGGTAGGAGGTGCGGTAACCGCTGTTCTTATGAATTCTCCCTCTACTGCTTTGAATAACGACAATAACAACGAAGTCATTCAGAGAATAGTTGCCCCTATTTCTGAGAACGTCCCGGTACTTGCCGCAGACGGTGGGTCTTCTAACATAACGATGGTTGAATTCGGTGACTATCAATGTCAATATTGTGCTAGATTTCATAACGAAACAAAGAATCAAATTATGAACAATTTCGTAGATACTGGCCAAATTAAGTTCGTTTTCAAAGACTTCGTGATCAATGATCTTCCATCCGACCGTGCGTCAACGTTGGCAGCTGAAGCTTCGTATTGCGCTGCAGACCAAGGCAAATATTGGCAGTACCATGATGAACTGTACGATAATTCTCGCGGAGAAAACACAGGTTGGGTGACTGAGAATAGTTTGAAGCAGTTTGCGACGAGAATTGGAATCCAGAATCTTACAGAGTTTTCTGGATGCATTGAGAACCACACTCATCGGGATTTAGTCGAAGCCAATACTCAGCTTGCTAACGTAATTGGCCTTAGATCGACGCCCTCTTTTGTCATAATTTCTAACGAGACGGTGCCAATAGCCATAGAAGGCGCGCAACCATTCCCTGTATTCAAACAAGCTATTGATGATGTCTTGGCTAACGTGTCGCGAACCTAAACTATAGCTCTATGGCGTGTGGTAAAATATTCGCAAACATGTTTTGGCATACTTGATGCCTGAGAATATATTGTCGTCCTTACTTACCACGGCACACCTTTCAAGGAGAGTCATCCGGAAAAATCCAAAAAATAACTTAATAACATCACTACAACAAAGCAGCAAAAAGAAGACATATGACTATTCGCACGGTACCGCATTCAGTCAATTAATTTCAAGTCTTTTACCGTTAGAAACGGTCTACTAGTAGGCTTTACCAAAGCATCGCCGCTCAGATTTGTCCTTTATCGCCTATCGGAGCTCCTGCCACTAGGCTTACGTGAATTGTACGAATTTCGTGCTCTTCTGTCATATGTAAAATATTTAAAGGCGAAGAATGAAGCCATGGCATAATTAGCTATTGCTAAAGCGAAGAAAATGAAAGACGATAGATACGCCGACTCCACTAAGCCAAAGGTACCTACTGCTGCAGCTAATCCCATGAAAATAATGAGTTGATTCTTGTATACTACCAAATGCCAGATCCTGTAGTTCTGAGCAGTGGCCCGTTAGATATGAATTTTGTTCCTGGAACTTATTTGAATCTGAAGAATAAATAAGGATTGTAGAATCTACAACTTTTCTTACCACTACTTAGTAACCCATGAGTGGATATTGGGAAATATCAGAAAAATCTTGCTTTCTTTAACTTTAGTAAATCATTTCTTATTTAAAATGTGGTGTTAGGGATAATTTGAGAAATGCAGATAGGTGCCTCATTCCCAGAATGTGAAAGCACCCCCCTTATATTCAAACATAATTAGATTAGTGTCAAATTATTATGAGCCATGTGCCTGAAGGGTACTCAAGTAGCATACATATATTGAAAAGCTATATCAATTCATCATTAATCCACTAATACGGAAAACTCACACTTCTATTGAATATGGAATCTGCAGCAACACTGACCTATGTTTTTACAGCCTTTGTGCTAATCGTCATGTCAATTACCACAGCCACTAATGGATCCATGGTTCAGTTCCCTATAATCGATCAAGCTAGAGCAGCATCAGACAATGAACTTGAGCTGAATTGTGAAGGTAATGAAGACATCTGCCTGGTAGAGGCTTGCCTTGGTAATGAGTGCTCTGCCTTAGGAAAAGAAACAGGATTTTCAGAAATGCTGACCGAAGAGCTAATAAGCAAGGTTCCAATGAAACTTGCTAGTAAGGACAGCTGTCAGACAACTGATGAAAAAGAAGAAATTAATAATTTCAAATTCCGTTCAGCAAAAGAAGGATCAGATGAATTAAACTCAAATAACGATGATTTCGGGATGGCAAGTCAGATCCCTGTTGCTCGGTGGGACCATTCTAATTCAGATATTTTAATAGGTATGGACCTCGGAATGATTAAGAAAATTTGCAACATCAACTTACTTTTCGATGATGATGCAGAGATCAAAGATGGTTTCTCCGTGACTGTTTCAAATGGCAGCAAGAGTCTTCATAAAGTTGTTGATGAATTTACAACTGAAACATCGCCTGAATCTTGGTCAAGTCATGATCTCGACAGCTTGGTTGGAAGATTCGTCCATCTTACCATACCCGGTGTTTCAGAGTTTTATGTTGATGATGACGATGATGATAATCCAATTGTCTCAGAAATTATAGTAAAAGCTCTTCCGATGACCCAAACCAATAGAAATTCGAGTGCTCAGAGTAATTCTACAGAGACCCTAAACAGACAGATGCCTAACAATACCATTTCTCAGCCAGATGAATTGTCACCGTTGGAGTTCTTGGATGCAGGTTCTGATCTATTAGATACTCCAATACTTGGAACCGAGGCTTATGGAACAAATCAAAGTTCTTTAACAGACATGTCTTCAACACCAACCTCAAATATATACACAGGAGATATCTTCCTGCCATAGCATTTTTTCTTCCTCTATACGTTCATGGGTCGAAATTGGAACCAATTGCTATGTGACCTTTAACATAGTAACAGTGCTGTGAATATTGGTTTGAAATTAGTCATAGCTCGAAGCCCACTTTATCAAGATGTAAACCTACAAAATAGATCACCTATTAGAACAATAACGTTACCCTGTCTATGAGCTATTTAGGATATATTGTTCATTCAAGCCAATGACTCAAGCTACTATACATCTGTACTGAGCCCCCATCAGCCATATTTGTATTGAGCGATACATATCTATCCCCGACGTACACTCCAAAGTGTCTTACACTAAAATTGTTTATCCTGTTTCTAAGATCGGTGTATCCGCATTCTGGCAGTCAGAAGATCCACTAAAAGTCTGTTCAGCACTTACAGGATCATTGGACCTAAAATGAATTGTAATAGTTTCCTCAGGGCCGCAGGAACCACTTATCGTAACAGGACCAAATAAAGGAGGAGAGCATAACATAATCTTATTATCCTCATCTGGACTATCTCCTTGCATCTGGTACTCGGAGACTGAAAGATTGCCGGAATATATTGGTCCGCCGACAACCAACCCACCATTCCCTGTATCAAAGCTATAGAGAGTCCAATTTCCAGCTATCGTGTTGTTGGATGAGAGCGCTGTAAACGAAACATTCGTTTCGAAAGTTGAGCCATCAGAACATGTCACCTGTCCAGCTCCCCCTCCGTGAATGAGAACAGCACTTGCATACTTTTCTCCCATTTGAAATAAAGCTTGGCACGAGAGCGGGACGAGAGAAACTAAAATCACACCTAAGTAAACCCCCCGGGAATTTTTTGACGGATTTTTCATGGGATCAATAGCTTATATTTACATATAAGTACATTCCTTGCTCCTAATTTTCAAACTCGATTCCATTCCGTGAGATGTCAAGGCAAGAAAAAGGAGGGTCTACGTTCCTAAATAGGAGATTACAATTCTCAATGCCGTTAACATCGTTAGCGTTCGTCCTCGACCTTTCAATTTGTGGAGCTTTGATCCATCAATTAACCGCTTTTCAGCCGTATTAGGAGTGCTCCATGCTGCCGTTGCAAGTGTTGTATCCGTAATCGATAACTCAGGACCATGAAATAGACTAGGCAGTTGATACAGTGTCGCCCGATAAGATAACCTTTCTAAGTATCATCTTATTCGTAGCATCCATCATAGCATGCACGGAAGCAATTACTATATCTTCCCCTGTCTTCCGGGATGAAATTGTATGGCCTTTACTATCCTCTATCTTGACAACTACTTCTGCAGTTGCGTCAGACCCCCCAGTTATTGACTCGAGGCGATATTCTCTAATTTTCACATCTTCTAATTGGCTCACTATTTTTTGGATAGCCTTTAGTGCCGCATCCACAGGTCCTACCCCGATTTCAGAGGAAATCACATCCTTATCGCCTGTATTGATCTTGACAACTGCTGTTGGTATGATGTTTATCCCTGTTACGGTATGAAAATCCCGAAGCTGGAATTTTTCTTGGAATGTGCTATTTTTCATTATCTTACCTGCGATAGAAAGTAATTCACTTGTCGTTATAGATTTTCCCAAGTCCGCAATACCTTTCTGCCTCTCCAAAATTTGCTTAAGCTGTTCGTCATTTGGCTTCAGTCCAAATTCTTCTAACATTGCTCTTATCCCATGGGCGCCAGCATGTTTACCTGCTTGTAGCCATCTTTTCCTTCCTACGAGTTCCGGACTAATGGGTTCATAAGTTAGTGGATTATTTATTATACCATGCGTGTGAATTCCAGATTCATGACCGAATGCATTTTCCCCGATAATGGCTTTATTTGGCTGAACTATGATTCCCATTGCATTTGAAACGAATTTCGAAGTCTCATATAGTAATTCGGTCTTGATTCCATGCGATCTCTTATATAGGCACTGCAACGCCATAACGACCTCTTCTAGAGAGGCGTTTCCAGCTCTTTCTCCTATTCCATTTACTGTTACCTGGGCGCATGTTGCTCCTGCATTTATTCCTGCGATTGTATTGGCAACAGCAAGCCCTAAGTCATCATGACAATGCATGCTTATGGGCAGTGGCGAAATAGTTGTTACGTCTGCTACGAGCCTTGATATATAATCTGGAGTTGAATAGCCGACAGTATCAGGGATATCCAATCGATCAGCTCCAGATTGCGATACGGCCTGAAAGACCTCCTTCATAAAACTAGTCTCTGATCTAGTAGCATCCTCAGCTGAAAACTCTACTTGTACTCCGTGTTTCTTTGCATAATCTACAGCCCACACAGCCTTTTCGAGTACTTGGTCTCTGTCCATCTTTAGCTTGAATTTCATATGAATATCTGAGGTGGCAATGAACAAGTGAATATATCCTAGATCGCAGCCAAGTGCGACGTCTATATCCTCCTGCATGGCTCTAGCCAATCCACATATTTCCGCGTGCAATCCCTGCCTAACAATACTTTTTATCGCATGCCTTTCACCTTCTGACACAATGGGAAAGCCAGCCTCGATAGCATCTACCCCTAACTCATCCAATTTTATAGCAATTTGCAATTTTTGTTCGGGGCTCACGGAAACGCCTGGTGTCTGTTCACCATCTCTAAGGGTGGTATCGAAAATTCTTACCTTTTCAACAATAGGCGATAGTCTAGGGAAGGGCAATTTAAACTTATTTCCAGCCTCCTCTTACTATATATTCGCAAACTTATCAATTTTAAATACAAAGTGAGAAGGAAGGTTTCAAATCGCAAGCAAAATATTTGCCAGACTTGAATGCGGGTAGTGCCTTCGACAGATAGCGTGATCAGCTCATCTTCAGACTGCTGGAAACGCCCCATCAACAGCCGAAATGCAAAAGATTCTTTTCATGAACATGGGTCGGACGCTAACTTGTAAATATTATTAATTCAGATATATGTAGAGAATACTTTGCCATCCAATAAGCTAAAGGGTATCTGGGCTAAACAAATAGCCCTAATCGCAGGTAGCTTCCTCTTAGGTTTAGTGTTGACCTACTACTTCGGTTTCATTGCCGGTCTTTCTCTTAACATCGTAGTACTTGTTGGTTTGGTATTCTATATACGAAGAAGCCAACAGAAGGCTTTAGGAAATCTGGGGTTTAGCAATGAGAAGGCAGGGGGGAGTTTTGCACCAACGGAATCAAAAATATCACTAAAATATGTCTGTATGTCTTGTGGATCACGCGTAAAGGGATCGAAATGCGCCAATTGCGGTTCTCAGGCGAAAAGGGCTACCTTTTAGACGGTCAGATGCGATTATTCATTCAAATGAATTTTCCAGGGCTGTATTAAGAAATGCATGTATTTCATTTAGATAGGTCTAGATAGAACTGTTCCTTGTCTATCTTCTCCGGTCTTACTCCCTCTATTTCAATCAAATCTTGCATTACCCCTCTTCCTCTATTTATGGCGCCAGTCTTGAGTTTCACAATCCCATTAATGAATCCGCTACTTCCACATATTGGATTAAAAGCCGACTCAACATTTCCATGGTACTTTTGCAGAGTCCGTTCAGTTTTCCCTTCTTCATCCTTAAAGAATCTGCCCTTTCTGTATGATATCCTCGGATGATCGGAATACAAAGTAGTCTCATCATCTCTTGTAAAAGTGAAAACCACTTTGAAATTATCGAGCTTCTTTGCCATATCCAGGAGCCAATTGTAATACATTACATCCACCTTGCTTTTGTTTTCAAGCGAATAAAGTCTGGGGTTACTATAAAATAACACGAGTCGTATATCCAAGTCTCTCCGATCTTCAATATATTGCAAGAGGCATCGGGCGCATTCAGCACCATTTGATCCTGACCAATATGCGATATCCTTCTCAATTCCAGATGCGACCTTTGAGAGAAAAGGTTGTTTTGCTCTGCTGTACTTGACAGACACTTTATCGCCTATTTTGAATTGCTCAAAAAAATATGCTGCAAATCCATCTGCCTTGCCGATGACCGGATTTATATAGCCATATGGTTTTTCATCCTTTATCGTTAGTTCAATATCATTCCTTGTTGGTGAGGAAGCGATCGAATATGCCCTTTCTACTTCGGCCTCCACATTGCCGCCAGAAGATATGGGTCTTTTCAAAAATGCTTTGATTGTCACAAATTCTCCTACATTAAACGTAATTCGATCTGAAGCCGACAACGGAGAAAATACATAAGTATAGGAATCGGGAGTTTCCTTTATTTTATCCTTTATCTGCCATTCGAATATGGGGGTCTGGGATTTAGACATAGATCCTCTTGTTGGAGGTGAAAATACTTAACATTTTCCTATTCCTTATAAATCAATTTGGCTGAGAATCAAGGAGGAATAATTCTTGCCAAATCAATCCGCAAATGCTCCTATTTTTTCTTGCACGTGACGAGAAGGAGGTATTTTTGGTCTCGCAAAAAAGGTCTGAGAAATTTACATACACATTATGTTTCCTGCTCTGACTTTTCAGTATCCTCATTTTATGCAACTTCGGCAGTAGGTTCTTGAGAACGAGCGAACCATGTCTTAGATAGTAAAGTGTTAATATAAGGAAATCTCCATTAGGACGGATCTTATCGATCGATATGGTTGGATTTAATTGGTCTGAAGGTGCTCAACGTTTTCGGAGGACTGTTTGCTATGTTTTGATTGTTTATATCCTGGTCGCCAGTGCTTATCCAGCTGGTTCTGATGTTTTGGCTTTTTTTCACACTCCTCCTCTGGCAGATAATATGGTAACCTTTGATGATCGGGGTCTCGGGTTAGCTATCAAATATCCTAACAATTGGGAGAGATCGAAAATTGGTCCGGATCAGGTCACATTTATAGCTCCACGTGAAAGTAATTCGCCTTCTTTCCCAGCTGGCTTAGGTATAAAGTCACACAATATTTCATCTGGAGATGCCACATTAGATTCCATAGCAAAAGAAATAATCACTGATCTTGAACAAGATACTCGGGATTTTACCCTCTTGAGCTCTAGTCAGTCAAGGCTGAATAACCTTGATTCTTATGAGATTTCTTTTACTGCAACAGATGATAACGATGCAAAAAGGACAGCAATGCAGATAGTTATAAAGCCTGAAAATCTGGTCTATGTAATCACATACAAAGCCTATCCAGAAAAATATGAATCATACCTTCCGATCATACGGTCAATGCTAGATTCGTTAAAATTTATGTGATAGATACCATGAAGCGCTCGCGTTCGGCTGCATTTAACTAAAAATATCGGATCGTGCTCAATTTTCAGTAATTTTTGATGATCCTCACTGGTTCTTATGATTTGTGCATAGTATTACGCCCCAGTCATTATGAAGTACTGCTTTAATATCGCGTTTCCTACCGACCAAATGCGCCAATAATAGCGTTCTGCGGGTGCTTGCACCGGCAGAGATTACTACCATGTTCAGAAAATTTGTGTTTACAACGATAATAGGTACAGATTGGCTCTGATTGCTTACCCCACACGTCAGTAATTTTCATCTACCTATCATGATATATATGCCGATACAATATATTGTTACTGTAAGAAGCTTAAGGTCAAGATCAGAAGGCGCTGGGAATTAATTTTAGATATTTTCTTGCCGTCTAGATATAAAGTACGGAAAATTTATCATCAAGTTTATAAAAATAATTCAATAATGCACTTAAAAACATCATAAACGTTAGGGGATATTTTAATGTTTGTAGGATTCTACTGCCAAAAGATTACCAAATAGTTAATATTTAACATGGGATAGTAATACCCTTGCCTTAGCAAATGCATGAGCGAGATTTCCTTCATGAAGTCTGCATAAGTGCTTTATCTGTTAGCAAGAAAGTGAGTTTCGCGGGAATAGTGGACAATAATGGTAAGCTCTTGCTCGGTCATGAAAAGAAGAATGCCGATACCAACAGACGACGATTACTTTGTTATATTGGTGACTATGAGAATAAAGTTGTCGTTAACATATACTTCAAACATCTCGCACCAATGTTAAATGAGATAGTAAAAAAGCATTTCTTTGATATTAAATCCAATACATCGCTCTATGATAGTAACACGGCCGATAGAGAGGATGCTATTCGGATTTACGAGATAAACGAATTTTATGTCTTGGATGTTGCTAGCAATATCAAATTGGGCTTCATTCCAATAACTGAAACTGCAGACAAATTCCTTTGCGTCTACTTAGAATCACATATGGTCGAAATGTCCAACACCTCGTATCATAGGATAATAGCCTCCATTAATAGGTGCTTGTAATTTAAGCTAGCAAGGTTTTGGAGTATTCATTTACCAGACAATTTGCCAGATCGATAAGTTTGGTAATGGAATTCATTCTTAGCCCGGAGACATCCGAATTATAATACAGAAATAAGGATGATCAGGTAGCGATGAAGCGAATATTTATTTCATTTTCTTTTTGAGAATGGCTCACTTTGTCTCACGTGGGGATTATACTTGGTGATTTGCCAGAATCCCGTAAGCCTATATTTTGATTCTATCCGGTGTCAAGGAAGCGATTTGGTGGAGTCGATTCGCTGAATGACTTGCTTGCCTTTCACAAATAGCGTAAAGATTTATATCTAATGATTAGGGGACTAAGGATTAGTACCCTATGTCAACTTTTGATTATGAAACTAATCCTGGATTCATCATAAACAGGACTGCAAGGTCTCTTTCACGTTCTTTAGATATTAGGCTAAGAAATAGAGTCGGTATTACTTTTTCCCAGTGGAGAGTACTTGTTTTGCTAACAAAAACCCAAGATGACCTCTCACAAAAGGAAATCGCAGAAGGTCTTGGTTTGGAGGCACCTACCCTAATACCTATTCTTGACAAGTTGCAGAAAGATGGTTTTATTGAAAGAAGAGTTGATCGCAATGACAGAAGGAACAATAGAATCTTTCGCGCTAAGAGGACATTCGAAATTTGGGAGACTACCCTTGAATGTGCCTCTAAGGTGCTCACCATAGCATTGGCAGGTCTTCCAGATGAGAACATACAGATTATGAAGGAGGTATTGGAAAAAATGTGGATTAATCTACAGGCAACTCTGGAAATACCCAATAAAACCCCTGCAACCATTGCAGGCATGGTTAGTCGAAAGCAAGGATTACAAGAAACAACGGCTGCACAACAGCAGCGGGTCTGATGTACAGAGCATTATTAAAAGATGCAGAATCCGCTAAAGAGTAAACAAAATCGAAATAGACGAAACGAAGGATTGTCGACTAAAGACGATTCTAATCTCTTGGCCAGTCGTGGCGGAACCGCTATACCTCGTACGGCTTGGAAATTGCTAGTTATTCTAAGCTCCATTGCTACCATGGTGATGTATGTAGAGACCATGTTGATTCCTGCTATTCCTGATCTAATAAATGACTTTAATGTCTCTTACGGAACTTCTTCCTGGATCCTGACGACCTATCTAATCAGTGGAGCGGTCGCCACCCCGATAGTTGGCAAACTATCTGATGTTTACGGAAAAAAGAAGGTTCTCTTATTGGTAATGCTAATTTATGCGATAGGAGTCTCATTCGCAGGGTTTGCCTCAAACATTTACACATTGCTGCTCGTTAGGGCTATTCAAGGAATCGGAATGGGCATGTTTCCCATCGCATTTGGCATAATAAGGGATCAATTTCCAAGGGAAAAAATTTCAATAGGTCAGGGAATCATAAGTTCAATGTTCGCAGCAGGGGCAGCGGTAGGGCTTTCAGCTGGGGCATTAATTGTAGAGAATTTTGGATGGCAAGCGACTTTTTTTACGATAATCCCAATCGCCATTCTACTATTAATTACCATTTGGAGATTCGTACACATTGGAGAGAATCAGCAAATTGATCCAGCGCCAATAAAGTACTCACCTGGAAGAGGTAAGGAATCTAGTTTGGTTCCTGTAACCAACTTTGATGAGAAAACGAGAAGAAAATTACAAATTGATATTAAAGGAGCAGCAGCTCTCGCAGTTTCTATAACTTCCTTTTTGCTCTGCCTAACCTTAATTGAGACCTCTAGTGGTTTAAGCACTGCAAACAATTCTAATGTTGGCATTATGTCAACCTATGGCACGATTATAGGTTCAGCGATAGTAGCTGTTATTTCCTTTGTTCTATTCTTGCTTATTGAGAAAAGAGAGAGTTATCCGCTTATCGATTTGCGACTTTTAGGAAATAAAGCGATACTGCCATCAATGCTAATAATCCTCATCGTAGGGTTATCTAATTTTATGGTGTTTCAAACCATACCAATACTAGTGAGAAATCCCGAGCCATTAGGTTTCGGAGCAGACGTCGTCGACGCTGGAACAATTCAGTTACCATTTGCATTAGTATTTTTGGTATTTGGGCCGACTTCTGGTCTTATAATTTCAAGACTAGGTTCCTTAAGACCGGTAATAGTTGGAACTTCGATTATTACAGTTAGCTTTTTAGGACTTGCAATCTTCCATGACAGTCCTACTGCAATTTCAATTAACCTAGGTGTTCTTGCTACTGGATTGTCTTTCGCGGCTATCGGGGCAATGAACGTAATAATACTTGCCACTCCCAAAGAATATACAGGTATATCCCTTGGTATTGCAACTCTAGTGAGGATAATAGGGAGCGCTATAGGACCTGCTCTTGCGGCTATGTATATGCAATCGAGTCAGACTGTCATAGATATAGGTGTACTATCAAGGTCTTATCCCTCTGATTTCGCGTTCGTGATGATATTCTCTACAGCGACAGTGATTGCAGCTGGGTCGATCTTCCTATCTGTTTTGTTACAGCGACGAGCAAGCCGTATGGCCATTCCTCAGCTTTCGTAAGTTCCACCTTGATCATGTGACAAGCATAGAATTGAATTGACAACGCATTATTCATGCTTTTTCGGTCGATCCGATAGTGTCACTCTTCTAGCTCCAATATCGCTAACAACATAGTGGTCTTGTCCTATCTCAATTATGTCTCCTGGTGAGATTCTATCGTGTGTTCTCTTTCTTCTTAGGGGCTTCCCAAATGGTTTCCTTTGCTGTTTAAATATCAACCAAATCCTTCCTACATTTAATACATTCTTAAACTCAGATTCCCATACAAGATCATATACTGTAGATAGCGCTTGGAAGCTGATACTGTTATTTCTGATAAGTAAATCAGCTTCGGGTTCCCTGCAAAAATATACTCTTACTATCACTTGTAAACTACAAGATCTTGGAAGCATTTACCTATTAGCATTTTTTTAGGTAATTGAACCCAATTCTACATAAACGACATGATCGTTAGCTGATAAGGTAGCAACATCATATTGTAAGCATTTCCATTTGAAGTAGGATAGGCAGTTATTCATCTTTACTCTCCCATCTCACGATAGCTTATTGTGTGTGCGACATCTTTGAAGAGCTGTCTTGACTAAATGTAGATCCAATGATCGATTGAGTTCTGGACGACTTACATCGGTAGATTAGTGTCCACACCATAAATAGTATAAAAAAAGAAGGGTTTGGACGTTCCGTCAGAAGTTCTGACTTGGCTAATTTGTCTACTTTATTATTTGGACTGACTTCGTAATTGTTCCGTATATTGGTGTATCTCCAAAGTGATTACTAACTGCAGCTGGGTCTAGGTAGATGCTTACCACATTGTTACCCATGTCAGTAACTGATGTCGGGACATTAGAAACTGGTCCGTCTCTCATCGTAATCGTCGAGGTTCCGTTGAATACGGCGGTTTTGTTATCAGGCATAGACATTTCAGTTAGAGTAAAGTTGTCCATTTGATGCTGATGCAATCCAGAGCCATTTGTCATTACCATATCAAAAGATGCTACGAATTTACCGTTCTGTGACATATCTTTACCCATAGCTGAGGTTGAGTTTGAAGCTGGAGCGCTTTGATTTCCATATTCTCCTGCTTCGCCTTTAGTTAAGCTCGCTTTCCAGTAACCTGATAATATCCAAGAAGGATTCCCGTTTTCATCGTTTTGAATGCTGGCTATTGTACCTGCGGCGTAGTGACCAGGTTCCATCATGCCGTAGCTGTGATCGCCTCGCTGATCCATTGGGTATGCTGCAGCGTGATTGCTCTCAAATGGTGCCGCCATTAGGATAAATCCAACTCCCATGATTAGGAGTGCGGCTCCAATCACTATTACTGTTGGGTCATGTTTCAATGTGAAGACACCTAACCTCTACAATCTTATTAAGCATACGATTCGATTTATCGCACCTCATTGTACAAAAGTTAGAGACTATTCTTGAGAAATTAATCGATATTAAACAACATTCTCAATGAATTTGCATGCGTCTTTAATGTATAACCTCAGATGTTACGAATAGATTTCTGAAGTCAAACAATCATTATTACCTCTGGTTTACGAACAGCGATTCAGTCCCTCCACCAGCTGAGTTATCTGAGCTCACTCTTTTGTTAAATCGATTATTGCTATTTCATTGCCGATCACCTTCACGCACGCTTATCTATAAATACACAAAATCTTGACTACGTGCACTAATTGCAGAAATAATGATTTATATGTCACCTAGCAACGGTACATTCTGGCGAATCGAATGCAGTCGGAGTTATCAAACACGATAGATCTCAAATCAAATTCTTATCCAAATTCCGGCAACGGTTTAAATGGTCGACGTGTTATTGGAGACAGGTTCGCTGACGATACCAACTCTAACGTGCAAGCCTACAAGAGTAATGAACGGATCTTTGTGATTTGTGATGTTTGTTTCTGGGCCACGACGTACCTAGACAAGAGCAGGCTCCCAGTCCTTGACAGTAGATGTTCGAGATGTCAGGAGGTAGGGTTATCGAGTTTTCCTGTTCAGTCCAATGAATCGTTCACGTATGCTTATTCTGAAAAGCGTGGAGTAGAGTTGAAGTTCATGACTCGCGATGGGAGAATTGGCGTAACGCGAAGCTAAGCACTTGTCTGTTCTGCCTTGAAGAAACATAGCGAAGTCAAAACACAGAAACCCTGCTTATAATTTAAGCATGAAATGGTCTATTAGTTGCTTAGATTTATAATAGAAAGGACATAATGGTTGAAATATTACAAATAGTTTTGTAATATTATGTACAACAAATTAATAATCCAGATTGATCATATATAGACCCTAGCATATGTCTGAGATCCTGCAAGATAAATCATTGGGTCTTATATTGAAAGGATATAATCTAATCCCAAACGGTTCTCTTGCTACAAAAATTGGGATTTATACACCATTGATTTTAGAAACAATACTTCAGGAACATCCTGAGGAAGTTGACAAGTGGTTGCAAAAGCTACATAGAGAAAGCATACACCAAAAAAAACTATGCCTTTTCGAGAATGATACTGCTGCGTGCTTTAATATTGAAATCTATGAACATTTCGAAAAGAGCTTTAAGAGTTGGGAAGAAGGAGGCTTAATAAGAATAATGTTAACTAAAGACAGGCCTGTATGGGTCAGCAAGAAACCACTCTTCATTCATGCAAAGTAATCTACCAGTCATACCAGGGGCTTAGACTTCCTTATTAGCGTATTATTAACAAGCTATATGATTCTAAGGTTAATTATTGTTAGGATTGCTATCTTTTGATGATTGGAATTGAGTTAACATATCGACCTGCAGCTACCATTCGGTCATCCTTGGAATTACTTGATGACTAGAAAAAATGTATGACTAAGAGGTCCCGAAGAAATAGCGCTTCTGCTATTGCTCGAACGTAGAAGAAATTCCCGTTAGTACAAAAGTTTATGCTGCTGCAAATTTATATTCTTCAATTTGTTAGTTCTTGAAAATGTCATCGTATTTAGGAACTCTCATTTTGGACTTTATGTCTACCGATTTCACAGCAGATTCAGAAATAGCAACTGCATTACTCTCGCAATTGAAGGATGAATGTGGTTTTGATCAGAGTCTCGAAGCCTTTGCAATTT
Organism: Nitrososphaeraceae archaeon; assembly: GCA_050748485.1. Taxonomy (GTDB): domain Archaea; phylum Thermoproteota; class Nitrososphaeria; order Nitrososphaerales; family Nitrososphaeraceae; genus TH5896. Next base: position 40,537 of record JBOGPP010000200.1, read on the forward strand.
TGGATCCTGTTCAAAGTGCGGGTTGGATATTTTCAAAGTTGTTCATTGCTGGCCAATTTATTGAGAAATTGTACGACAGTAACACTGAGGAAATTGACAAATCTAAAGGTAAAAAGCTTTCTGACAAGTTCGTGTATTGGCTTTCATTTAAACTAAAAGAACGTAATTGCCGCGCACAGATCAAATTGTCTGTATAGAATAAGAAAAAAGCATTATTGCAGAAGTTACAATACTATCGGGATTCTCAATAGCCTACTATACATTCGCTCAGTCATTAGCTTATTTTATATTATCGATGGTGGGACCCGCGCGACTTGGCAATAAATCCTGTTTATCGAATCTGAAGGGTGTATCTAGCGAGTTAGTTCTTTCTTTGGAGATATTGATGCATGACCAAATTTCCCTCATTATTGGTTGATAAAGCATCTTTAAAGAACCTCATATCACTTTCAATATCTCACTACACACACCACACTACCCATATATCTCCACAAGGCGCATGTATGTGATTCAATAGTTAAAGGAACCTTAGTTAGGTAATACAAGTAAGAATGGATCCAAGTTACCCATTATGCATATTGCCTTATCACTACAGACGAATTTTGTAAGGATGTTTTGACAAATTACTATATTCCCTTCGCATTCATTTTGTTGATTAACGATAACACTGTCGTCATTTGATGATATACTAGATTCTGTGGTAAGAGTACCTTCAGAATTTGCGATGTCATCATCTTTGGAGCCGTACTCATATGCAATGGCCATCTCCAAGCTCACGCCGTATTGAAAGGCCATCATGAACAGCGTCATAAGAAGGACTCTTCCAACTAGCGTCAATCTATTGTTACTCACAGTCTAAGAGTATTACTGATATTATTTAGGAAATATTTGGGTTGAACTAATGAAATAATTCTGTACTAATATTCTATAGTTAAATCTTCTCAAGAACTGAGAATTATAATTAAAATCCGTTTACTTTCAGTTACATGTACAATAATGAGTGTTTCAGTGGATGCAGGCATCATTTGGCAGGATAAATAAAACTAGCTTAAAACTGGTAACCTCTATCTTTTCTTGTTTCAGGCACCCAACAGATTTGACATTCAAAGCTATGTTAAATTCTTGTGACTGAACCCAACTTATTGTCTGGTCTAATCGAGTAATGTTTGATCATAGCTTTAGCTGTCTCTGCAGATGATTGCACCTTGCTCTCATAGTGTCTAGCCAATGTAAAATTGACAGTTACAGTGTTATGGCATTTAGAACAAAGTGTTCGAAGATTGTCGTAAGTCAACAATCGTTCCTTAATAAACGGCAAATTGTTGTTCGACGGGTTATTTGAACTGGATTTACTACTTTTTGTCGTCGTCTTGTGGAAATGCTCAACAAGCTGCACAACTGGTTGGATATGATCACATTCTAAATCGGTTCCCTTCACATCCAATACATCCGCAAAATTCAGGAATCGCATATTGCGCTTTGTGAATTTAATTATCCGTTCCTTATCCCAAGATTTACCACATTTTTGGCACGTATAATTGTCCCTCTTGAAAATAGCTAATCTGACGCCCATCCATGTACAATGCAGAAAGTGCCATTTTGCAAATTCCCTTGAATGCGACTTGCTACAAAAGTACTTGAACGGAAGCTTGATTTGCTTCTTACAATTATCTACTCTACATATTGAATTTCCTCGATCGTCTAATCTATTGAAATAATTTGGGGGAATGTAAAACCGTTTCCGTTTCATCAGGGTAGCTAAATTAATTGCAGTTTTAGATATATTAACTTGGATCACTTAGTCTTCGTGTACTCTCGCCACCCAGTACATTTTCACGGCCTTCAGAATAGAGTTCATTGAAACAAAATAAACGATCCATGCAATAAGTTCTGCGACGAAATATGCTTGATAAGCTTCTAAATATCCCAATTCTAACTGATGGAAATGAATATAGGTTTTGGTAACGATGAACACAGCCTCCGAAACCGAGAATGCTGCAAATAACTTCCTTATATCACGGATTAACTTGTGTGAATTGATGGTGCTGCTATTTGGATCAACATAGCGATCCTTGTTATCTCTATAGAAGAGGTATGCAAATACCGGAAGATACGAAGCGTAACCTACAACGAGTGTATAAATTGAGTTTTCAACACTGCTCGCGGGACCAGCAAATCCTGCATAAGATTCAGTAAAAATCATCCCTATCACAAATGATATGATTCCGCTGACAGCAATGGATTTATTTAGTAAGAGGATATCTCTGTATTTTCGGAAGAATTCTTTAACTGCCTTCTTCAATCGTCCTCACCTAAACCATGTAGACCACAATTGAATCATCTTAAAAGCTTAGCTGAATAAGGGACTAGTTTGAATTTGAGGGAACCTAGGCGATTCGATGATAGAGAGAGAACAAAATTTCTTCATGCCGTTTGAGCTTTAACAATAGAATTAGGTATTTTTCGCTAGGCATTGCCCTACTCGTAATGAATCGTCGCTAATTGTTTCCCTTTATCCCATTTGCGACGAGAACAGAATAGCAACCAAGCCCACAACGTTCGCAGATTGGCTTCAATCCATTCTTGGTGTCAGCACTCCCTATACAACATGGCAGCTTTGTTCTACCCAAATGATCCAGGGATAGAATCGCCCAGGAGGGACACTCTATAGGTGTAGTTCCAGAACCTCCCCAGTTACCCTTCATTAATTCTAGCTGTTTTTGGCCATTGATTACGAATTCTGGATATTTGGCCTTCAGTTCAATGAGCTTGTCAACCATGCGGCTACGTTCAGGTCCAAAAGGTACCCACAAGGGATCATTCATTGAAAATGGTGTGTGAAATTGAAAACCTATCTTGTTTACTACTCCGTTCCACTCTTCGATGAGACCATCCATGCATGAATGATTTAGTGAGTTGATGGTCATCGTGATCCAAATATCTTTCCATGCTGGCTTACGTCGATTAGATGGACCATTAATATAATCAAGGATATTTTGCCTCGTTTTTGCGTATGTACCCTTACCCCTTATGCTATCATGAATACTTTCAGTACCATCTATTGAAACCCAATAAAAATACAAATTCTTAAATCTTTTTAAAGGAAAAGTAGCATTGGTTACCACACATACTCGCTTAGGCATTTCTTCACAGAAAGCTTCAATAATATCAGGTCTGAGGGTAGGCTCTCCACCGACCAAAGTCACAATAAAAGTATTATGTTTCTTGAAGGTGTTCTTTATTATTTTTCTCCATTCTTCAGAGCTAAGCCCATCCTTTTCATCATTTTTCCGGTTCAACCACCAATAGCAGTGTGTGCAATGCAGATTGCAGACATTTATGATATCTGCAGAACCGTACATGTAAGGTTTTCTATGAAATAACTTTATCCCTATAATCTTGTTGAAGATGCTAAAGTAAAAGGGTGTTTCCTTTACTAGTTCTGTAATTCCTCTACCGTAAATAAGGTCAGTCATACAACAACCTAATGATATAATAACACCAGATATAAATAGACTATAGTTCTAATTCCTGCGGATTCATCTCTGACTGACCGATTTCGCTCAAATGCCTGTCTATGAAGATTCGTAAAGCGATCGCGTCATTATCTGCATAGTGGCATCTATATCGTAGTACGACTACAATCAATTTTTGGCATATTGCAAGTATTGCATATGCATATTCAGCTCATCTCAATGTTTGAAGAATATACAGTTGCTTTTTATGAATAAGAATTCTGTGTTATTATGAAATGACAAAAATATGCTGGGAAGAGACAGTCGGTAATATAGATGCCAATGAACAACCACACTTTTCCGCACCTATTCGGTATCTATCTATTAGCATCAATTGCAGAGTGATTCTATGCCACGATATTTATGCCTCGGAGAGTCTGATGAATAAGAAGGAATATTGAATTCAAAATGCATATTTTGCAAAATCATATTGGGAAATTTGCCTTCAAATATCATCGTTCAGGATGAAAAAGCGATTGCGTTTCTCGATGCTTTTCCCCTAACAAAAGGTCATACACTGGTTATTCCAAAAATGCATTTTTCTAAAGTCCAGGATATGACTGAAGAATATGGATCAGCTTTATTTCGCCTTATGCTTAGTCTGGTAGACCCTATTGAAAAGGCCGCACATGTCAGCTCGTCGACTATTGCAATTCATAATGGAAAGGAAGCAGGTCAGGAAGTCGACCACATGCATGTTCATATTATCCCTCGGAGGGTAGACGATGGGGCAGGACCAATTCATTCAATGTTTGTGAAAAGACCTCAAATTTCGTCAGTAGATATGAATCAAATGGCCTTAGCAATAAGAGGAGAACTATTGTCAAGGTAGTTGTTCTGTCGAGCTGAAGACGCAGGTTAAAGGACTGATTTCAAAACTCAATATGCCTTCTCCTTTCCACGTATTTGCAGAAAATCATTAAATACGAGGCACAAAGTACATCTTCTAGTTTTCAATTGGTCGTTATTAATTACGTTATGGCTGACAATCTTACTCCGTTTACTCTTAAGAATCTTGGCAACGCTCTTCCATCGGTCACAATTTTTGTACTGGTTTTTTTTCTGTGCATGAGCTTTTTTTTTCAATTTAATAGCGCGATCGCTCAGAATTCGACTGGTAATGTCTCAGTGAATAGTAATAGTGTTACGACGTATGTAAATAGCACAGTGTACACGACTGGAAGTGCAATCACTAGGCTTGCACCTGACAGGGCAGTCATTTCGATTGGCGCTGAAACTACTGACAAGACAGCCAATGATGCCTTGTCTTTAAATTCTGGATTAATGAATAATATCACTTCTGAGTTGAGGAATCATGGTTTAAGACCAAATGAGACTCGC
>JBOGPP010000201.1:0-8518 GCA_050748485.1 Nitrososphaeraceae archaeon
TAGCAGTTTGATGTAATGATCCATCTACAAAATTATCTACTTCTACTGATGCTGCAATTGAACCTAGCATTATACACATTATGTATATTTTCTTTAGTCTCTGTATCTCTACTTCTTTTGGTATCAGTGCGGGCATCTATGCCATAATTAGATAGATATAGTCAATTAGATACAAGTAATGACTAACCTTGTTAAGTACCTTTTACAATCTGGACCGTACTTTGAAGATCGAACACGTTCATATGTATTGAAGTTAGATGCAGTTATGATTAATAGTTCCTGTTTTATATCGAGTATCCTGTCTCCTTACAAAACACTCATGAACATCCGGTTTGTGAGTGGTTGGTTGTGTTTGCAATTGTTTGCTGTAGTATTAACTATGTTCCTCGAACCAAACATTTAGTTTGAGAGTCGCGAAAGATAGCTTTACAACCTTGCCGAGTATTAAATATACTTTAGCTCTTAGCCGTGATAAAATGTGGCTGCGCTGTTGAATTCTATGATAGCAGGTGATTTAGAGCATTCTGTGACTATTCTTTGCACAATGGCAACCAGAAGATATAGTGCATTCATTATGTAGCCCTTTATCACAATATTCACAAATTGATCTAGAGGTTGTTGCCATCCCTGCTCCGCTCTTTATTTCAATATATTGATTTTGCTCTGCAGAAACGTCTCCGAACTCTTTCAATCTAATCATCCATAGATATAGATACAATGTAATTAAAAGCTTATGCTAGCTAGGCACCGGATATTCATTGAGATTAAACACATGTAACCATACTAGTACAATTTAGATTTGATCTGATTGCTAAGAGAAGATTGTTCACTGCTGCATTCAATTTCTTGATTGTTAATTAACGTGACACAAAATAAATCAGTATAGACGAGAATAATACAATGAATATATTTTGTTACTGTACGAAGATAAATATTGATGGTTAGATCTGTTAACTGCAACAGGCTATATTTGTATCTATGCAATCGCGTATTACTCCGCTTAATTAATGAGTTCTCCCATATAGTAAGTACATCAACCTGAAATATCTTTGAAATATCCTGGGAATTTTCTCTTGAATTGCTTTTTTATTTCATGTTCAGAAATATTAACCCACACTTTCCAAGCTTGATATCTATCCACTTTTTCTCGAGGTATTCTATAGTTTCTGAGAGAAAGCTATGTAAAGGCACAATACCATAGATCTGGTGCTTTGTAGTTCCCTCTGAACTTCCAAAGCGAACTATTGTTAGAGTGTTAATATATTGAGTTTACCAATATCAATTGAAATGACGGATTTTTTTTTGTTTAGACCCGCTCGACCCTTGCAAAGGACTTTAGGCTATTTTTTTGTTGCAGTTATTGTAATCTCACTTGCTTATCCTGCTGGGACTGATCTTTCCGCCTTTTTTCACACGCCGCCTTTGGCAGGTGATTTGGTTACCTTTGAAGATCCTAGTCTAGGGGTGATGATCAAATATCCTAGCAATTGGTATACATCGAAAATTGGTCAGGATCAGGTCACTTTCATAGCTCCGAGAGAAAGTGATTCACCTTCTTTCCCAGCTGGCCTGGGAATAAAGTCGCATAATATTTCATCTACAGATTCTACACTAGAATCTATAGCAAAAGAAATAGTTAAGGATCTTGAAGATGATACTCCAGACTTTACCCTCTTGAGTTCGAGTGATTCAAGACTGAATAGCCTCGACGCGTATGAGATTTCTTTTAGTGCAACAGATGATGACGGTGCAAAAAGGACCGCATTGCAAATAGTCGTAAGACCTGACAATCTTGTCTATGTAATCACGTACAAGGCTTATCCAGAAAAATACGAATCATATCTGCTGATAGTACAGTCAATGTTAGATTCGCTAAAATTTCGATGATGATATTTACAAAGCGGTCTGCTTTCTATGATGATACTATTAACGATAACACTATGGTCCTTCTCTGCAAATATCATAATTTTCTGAAACGAGTATCCCCTATTCGAATAGGGGCTGTGAGATTCTGCTAGTGGAGAAAGATGATTTGAAATTTCTTCTATGAACTTATCATTTGGAGAAGATATGATAAGATTATAGAGGCATCTACAGTAGGTTATTGGCTATTATGAGGAATATCTTATCGTTTCCACAGTCGATGCTTATTGTCGATGAGAGTAAAAGACGTTCAGGCCAGTCAAAGGCGTTGCATGATCCGTGTTTAGCGGCCACTGCTGCTATTGCTGCTTCTACTACCAGTACTGTTTACATTTGTCGGTGTTGAATCACTTTCAGCAGTGGGAATCTCAATGAATGGAGTAACGCCTGAGCCTCCAATTACAAGGGGTAGCTGTCCATCCCAGCTCTGTGATTTTAGCCACTCCAGATAAGTGGGACTAGTCCTAAGCTGCTCATCGATAATTGTTATGGCTTGTGCTTCTCCTTGCGCTTGTAGTACATTTGCCTGTCTAATTCCTTCTGCTCTGGCTATATTAGCCTGTTGTTCTCCTACCGCTCTGGCTTCTGCCTGTTGAGCCTCTATTTCTATTCTTCTTAATTCATTTTGTGCTTGTAATGCTCTCTGTTCAGCTGCAACTTTTGCTTCTATGGCCTCAACAAATTCTTGAGAGAATTGGAATTCAGTAATAGAGATTGCATCTACAACTATGTTATAAGGCGCTAGCCTAGCTCTAATCTGTTCCTCAATCTGATCCTTTACTATTTCTCTCTTTGTAATCAACTCTTCTGCATTAAATCTAGCTGTCACTTGTTTTACAGATTCCTGAATAGCAGGCACAATTACTCTATTAGCATAGTCTAAACCTAGCTGTTTGTAGACCAGCTGTACTGCATCAGGGTCAATGTGATAATTCAAAGCTACTTGGGTTCTTACCTCCTGAAGGTCTCTTGAGGCAGAAGCTGCATCTTCAACAATCTTTTGCGTTCTAACCTCCATCTGTACTACGCTATCTCGAACTGGGACAACAAAATGTAGGCCCTCTGACAACGACGAGCTTGTATCTACAGCATTGAAGTGTAACAAAACCCCTCGGTTACCAGCATCAACAATCTTTATACTTCCAGTAATTATGACCGCGATAGCTATTATAGCAATTATGGCGGGAATTACTATTTTAATGACTCCACCTGAACCTCTGCCAAAGAAATCGCCTCTTCCGCTACCTGGAAATCCAACACCTCCACCTCCTCCTGTCTCTTCGAGAGGCTCACCCTCTGGGGTTGTCCTCTTTGTTCCTGAGTTACTTTTAAAGTTCTCTTCATACTATTAACCTATCCCCCTGGTCGGAATAACCCCGGAACAGTCCATCTCTGAAGCTTGATATAAATAATAATAATATGCACGTATGTTCCAATTTTGACATACTACACATATAATTGTTGAAATCTCTAATAGAAACTGTAGCTCTATTCATTTAATACATAACCTTCCCTACTTTTTGTCCTTTAACATAATCAGATTAGCTCTACTTTTCCAAAAGATTATTTTTTAGCCAGCATTATCTTGAGTTATGCAGACCGTTCACTTTTGAGAAACCAGTGAGAGCCTCTTACGAATCTTGGAAAACCAAATGAAGCGACTTAAGTATAATGAATAGTTCAACTACAATTAGAAATAGAATTAATTTACTGTTTATTTCTATGTATCTTGGCTAATTCAGACTAGTAATATTAGTTGATATGGCTAGTTTAAATGCACCACTAATATTTCAGATGAAATTAATTCAATAATAGTTAGTGAGTTAGTGAGAAATTGTGAATGTACGGACTAAATTCTTATTGTCAGGTGCAATTATCATTTTAGTTATTTTAAGTTCACAAATCAATTTCAATTTGGATCTTCTGTCAAGTATGACTAGTTCCCTAACTGGTAATGCTGGGATTGGCGATGAATCAAATGTATTACGATTGGGTTACTTCCCCAATCTAAACCATGCCCAAGTAATCATAGGATTAGCAAATGGGAACTTTCAAAAAGCGCTATCCTCCGGAGGAGACGGTGATATCAATAAAAAAAGTGAAGAAGTAAGAGCAGAAGGAGAAGATATCCGGATAAAGGAATATGTCTTTAGTGCAGGTCCTTCGATAATCGAAGCGCTATTTGCAGGTCAAATAGATGTTGCATACGTTGGGCCAATTCCTGCTATAAACGGTTATTTGGTATCCAATGGAGAAATGATAAGAATAATTTCTGGATCTGCAAGTGGAGGAGCTGTATTTGTTGTCAGAAACGACTCTGGAATAAATTCTATTGACGATTTAGGTGAAAAGAAATTTGCTACTCCACAATTGGGAAATACACAGGATATAGCGTTGAGAAAATATCTTACTCAAAACGGATACAAGACGGTTGAGAGGGGTGGTAATGTAACAGTCATCCCAGTAAATCCTTCAGACATTCTTACTCTTATGCTCAAGAAAGAAATTGATGGTGCATGGGTTCCAGAACCATGGGGAGCGATACTCGTCGCGGAAGCCAATGGAAAGATATTCTTAGATGAAGGGGATTTATGGCCGCCAGATGGCGATTTCGTAACCACAAACATAATCGTTAGATCTGACTATTTAAAAAATAATCCTGAAATAGTAAAGAGACTGATTAGTGCGCATGTTGATGAGACGTTATGGATAAATAATTCTCTTAAGAATTTACAGAGGGACGTCAGTGTAAGTTCAGGGAACAATGAGAATAACGAAACGAATGAGAATCGGAATGAAGATGATGATAATAACGACGGCGTCGAGGCTTTCATTCACGCATACAATGATGGCCTGAAGAGAATAACTGGAAGTACTATCCCTGAAAATGAATTGAAAGAAGCTTTGAAAAGGCTTAAATTTACTTATGATCCCATTAAGCAATCACTTTTTAGCATGACAGACCATGCTTATGACTTAGGTTTGATAGAAAGAGACCCCAAACTAGATCTGACGAAGATCTATGACCTAGGATTATTGAAACAAGTACTCAAAGAGAAGAACCTCTCGACTGCTGGTCTATAACTAACAATACTGAGTCTAAAGTATGAGATCAGAACTACTTTTTACGATAGTTGCGAAAAAGGGACTGTCGAGTTAAAACACATGCGACCTAATTCTTAAGTTCGAATCTCACTTTGTTTCTATCCCAAAGATTTCGACTTATTTAATTAATATTATGGTATATAGTTAGCAATAATTACCTAAGCTAGCATACCTGTTTTTTTATTCGCGTTATAGTCCTATGGATATGTTTAAAGTTTGGTACTGTAGATAGATCCTTATTTTCGCGTCTTTATTAGGACGAAAACAGCTACGGCATCCATCATTCCTCCAACAACTAAAAGAACTTGTATTGGAAAACCTCCTGTTGCCGTTACAGTACCAGCTGGGGCTTCTTGTGTAACGACGGCGAATTCATGGTCTCCACTTTTTTGTATATTTAGAAAAGCGAATTGAAAACACATTCTCCAATTTCGAGAGTTGCTGAAGAGGAGTAACTTAATACTTAAGTTGGACTCCCATACCGAATAGGTATTCCCTTGGGCTATTCTATTATATCTAATACTCTCCGGATTCTCAACAATGATTGCGAAAAACTAGTCTAGCCTCTTGTTTCAGACATCTTATTATCTTCTATCTTTCAATTATCTGATCCAAAGTTAAGATTGCCGAGATCCGATTGGATATTGGTCTCATTTCATTTGGACCAGTAAAAGTTACCTCTGCTCTCACAGCATTTACGTTTTCATCTACAAATGTAGTTGCAAATTCAAATGAACCACTCTGATTAGCTATTACCGGATCGGACAGGGAAGAAGTCCTAATTAGCGAGTTATTATAAGCAGCAAATACCTCCATTATGCCACTCATGGGCTGCCCAACAAATGAAGGATCCACCACCGTGTAATCTAATCCAATTTTAACTTGATTGCCAGGACTGTTAGTTAAAGGTATGAAGTGAGCATAGTCGAGTATTTGAAAAATCTCACCGGATTCATTGCCTGGCTGCTGCACAGGTTCAACCTCAGGTTCTGGTTCAAGCTCAGGCTCATCACCTATGCCTGGAGTAATTGTAACTTGTGCGTCGACGAAGCGATCTGAAGACATAATGATCGAGGACGTTATCATAAATAATGCACATATGATGAGAAATGAACTGATCGACATACTTTCTATCCTAGAATATTAAACACTATATAGGTTTCATCATTTTCACGAACTCAAATACACGCCATAACTAGCTAGACGTGATTCTTCAAAGTATGTCAATAGACAAATGGCACCTATCAGCTATAAATAGTTTATATACTACTTTCATATGTATAATGAATGATACTGTACAGCTAGATATAGACACAGTCGAAATGATTTGAGAGTTGTATTGTTTGAGTTGTATTTATCAAATCTTTGGTCCTTCGTGAAAGATCATCCCCTTCATAAGCAACCCTAGTTTCCTTTCCAACTTTTCGTAATCTGAGCTCGACCAATTCTGCTCCTAGAGTAGTAAAGTGAGTAATGCTCCTTCTGCAGCTCCTCATTCATTCATTTACTTTTTACCAATAAATTCCTGTAACTTTCGTCTCCAATTAGTACCCCAATTTTATTTACATCTCCTTTAAACTCCGCAGTTGCATGGTTTTATTATGCTGTTGTATTTACCTCTGTAATCCAATCACATTTTACTCCGAGTTTCTGGTGATGCTTATCGACTGAATTCCTATCTGGGGCATCCAGGAGACAGAACAACTTATTTTCCTTTTCATTGTAAAGGATATTTGCATGGCTTACACCGAATTCGTCCATAGAAGCTTTCTGGGCTTTCTTTAGCGCTTCTTCGTTGAAGCCTGTCATTGAATGAGAATCTAGAAATCTTGTCATATTCGATCTTCAAACTAAGAACTATATTTAAGTGTGTCTTCAAAATTGTAGTGCAGGTGTTTGCAACTAATTTCATGATTTCTGTCTTAGCCGTCTATTCCATCTTTTCATCGTTTCCTTCCGTGACTAAACGAAATTCCCTCCAAATTGAACGTCAATCCATCAGTAGTCGAATTAAAGAGGGGGATATCTCTAAGAACCCATCCGAAAAGTAGTTGATTTTAATTGAGTTATAAGCAAACTGCGTTTAATCGAAAAAGCTAAGCTGTACTGCACTTTCTTATGAGATGTATTGATATCAGAGGTTACAGGGGTTGAATTCTCTTACTCCATACCTGATGTTATATGGGATAGGATCGTTCCACTGCTGTTGCTACCATCATCGTCAACGCATAAAAAGAAGAAGAAGACTGGTCGTCCAAGAATGGATGACAGGAAGGCTATGAGTGCTATTTTCTACGTCCTACGTACGGGTTGTCAATGGAAAGCACTACCTAGAAGTCTTGGTGCATCAAGTACCGTACATGATAGATTCCAAGAGTGGAGGAAAGAAGGTGTATTCAAACGTATGTGGATTGATGGATTATCGGTATATGATGAAAATAATAGAATGGATTGGGAATGGCAGGCTATGGATGGTGTTATTACAAAAGCACCTCTTGGGGGAAAAAAGCACAGGACCAAATCCTACAGACAGAAGTAAATCAGGTACTAAACGTAGCATACTGGTAGATGGTAAAGGAGTTCCTATTGGTGTATCTGTAGATGGTGCTAATAGACATGACATGAAAATGAGTAGGGCAACACTTCAGAGTATAGTAATTTATAGACCTGAACCAACAATCAGATCAAAGCAGCACATGTCGTTATTCCGTCTTTGATATCGCTAATAAGGGGAGGATAACTCACAAAATGAAGGTATCCTACTCTCATTAAGCTCTGTCCATACAAAAATCTAGACTTTGTAGTAAACTAAGTACGACAAGCAACAAGCCACTTCACTCAGTAGTTTGAACTCGTGCATCACAATTATTGATGAATCTACTTTCCGAACCAAATTAGCAGATATTGGTCCATCAGTAACGTAAAAAAGGGCTTAAGTTCAAATCTGTCTTAGCATGCTTGACGCAGGCAAAACGCTCCTTAGAACTAGATATCTAAACTTTCAGCTCAAACATTTGCTTTTGATAGCGATACTGGCTATTTCATTTTCGACTGCCTTCATAATCAGGTCTTACCCTATCAAATATGGTTACTTTTTGAATGAATTTGATCCTTATTTTGATTATCGCGCTACCAAATATATTGTAGATAACGGCCTGCAGGCATATCTAAACTGGCATGATACTATGTCATGGTATCCAGAGGGTCGAAATGTTCCGGCTACGTCTCAGGCTGCCCTTCACATAGTGGCTGCATTTCTTTATCAGTTGTTTGGTGGCGGTTCGTCTCTTCTGGATTTTGTCATAATATTCCCTGTTATATTTGGCTCCTTTACTGTCATAGCAATCTTTGCACTGGTTAGAACGCTGAAGGGTACTTCGGCAGGCCTTTTTGCATCTTTATTCTTTGCTTTTACTCCTGCTATAATTCAGCGTGGGAACTTGGGGTGGTTCAAGTCTGAGCCATTGGGGTTGTTCTTTGGTATTATTGC
>JBOGPP010000202.1:0-2655 GCA_050748485.1 Nitrososphaeraceae archaeon
CGGATTTATCAGTGAAGTCTTTTCGAGCATCCTTCATAGAATTTTCTCCAGTCCCTTCACTTGTGGCATTAGCCATCTCTATTGCCGGAACGTCCTGCTCCGTTCTATACCATTGGAAAACCTGAACAGGACATGCTTCAATGCAAGCGCCATCTGCAATACAGGAATCCCAATCTACTGCTATCATAGTGCCATGGACTCCTAAAGGAACCAGCTCCTCTCCTCTGGTAGTATATGCAGCTTTTACTTCTTCTTTCTCTGCTGCTTCTGCTGTCTTTCCTGGTCCCCATACAAAATGATAGTGTTCTCCATCTGGAAGTTTATGTTTTCCTATAACTTGATGATTCTTTGGAAAGTCTGGATCTATTGGCATGATGTACACAAATTGGCCAATATTATAGATAAAGGATCCATTAGCTCTCAACAAGTCACTAATGTTGAAACTAAATATGGTAATAACTTTACGGATCAGTTCTCAGGATCATCGATACCCATAAGTCCTTGAGAATTAATTATTAGTCAAATCCTAAAATTCATACCCAAAGACTTTAGGATCAGCTTATTAATAATGCTAGCTAATTGGACAAAATGAATGCGAGATCTAGGTGTCCACAATGTAACAGTGTAAGGATTGTTGAAATAGCTCCTAGTAACGTTGGCAATACATATGATTTGAACAAGGCTCGTTGTGACAATTGTGGATACAAATATGGTGACGATTGGAAGGATTTGGTTTAGCCCACAAAAGCGGGGTTCTATTCTATAAATTAGCCAGCTTCCATTAAATGGAAGGAAATGTTAGTCTTCATGGTGCCATCTATCCCTCTACAAAAGCAATAAACCAGAGCTCAGCAATTAGACATTTTGTCTATAGTTTTCCTTCATATAATTCATAAGTTCTTAATGTGAATAATATACTAAGGTTAAAACACAAATGATCGAAGAAACAGCGATTACAAAAGGACGACGTAATACTTTTAGCCACTAGAGATGACACAACCAACATGAAACTGTTCACGAGACTTAAGTGAGCACTTGTTTAATATTTGCTTATGGTTGTTATTATTATGGGGAACGCACTATCATAGAGATTGAGTCGATTATTATTAGCAAAAAGAACTGAAGGTAAGTAAGCAAATAAAGGCTGATGTTACTATTTGAACCTCTTTCAATAATGATTTCATACCAGCACCAGCACCATAACCACAACAGGAGACAACACAGAATTATAGGAGCTATTGTCGCAACATTAGCATTAGCAATACTTTTGATTTACATACAGACTCCCTTAATACCCTGATGCCAGAGCGGTTCGCTTTCTAACATTAGTTCCAAATATTTAGGATCATCAACTAGACTCAGAACATTTTAGTTTGAAATCATTCCTAATCTCTTCTTCTTCGTATTTTAATTCCAGTCCTATCTTCTGCCCATAATATTTTACCATGTCATACATGTCACTTTCAATCGTTTTTTGTCCTTCATCAGAGCTATGTCTCACATCTAGTGCATTGTATTTCATGCCGTTTGTAAATTCAGTCGTATCCAGAAATGCTACTCTCTTAATGATAAAGCCTACAATTTCTGCTATCTTGTCATCAACTACAGGATACAGATGTAACTTCTTATATTTCGGGTTCTTATTATACAAATCAACGATATCTTTGGCATAAATTCCTATCACCAAATGTGTCGGCCTTCGACTAGGATATCTCACACTATCAAATGCTACTATCTGTTTTCTTCCGAAAATACAGATTAAGTAATTTTCGTGTACGGCAAAATGTGAAGCACTATGTTTATCCCTAAGAAAGTCGATGAATGATTCATTGAACAAATTGTGCGATCGTTCCTTGATATCATTTAATGTAATCTCTCTATGAGACAGCATATTTATTAAACGGCGATCTTGAATTGTGGCACCGCTTAGTCTTTTATGTACTTCTCTATCAATCAGCCTGCTCACAAGCCTATCTATATTGTATCCCAAAGTAATCTTCAATTAAGTACTCCTCATCCCCAATAAATTAGAGAAGTGCAACATAGGCTCCTAGGTCAGTCGCAGGTTCATTCTTGATTGCTCAAGACTCCTTTTACTTGTGTCTTTGAAGTTCGTCGCCACCAGTCCATGTACTACCATAATGGAACTGAATGGTAGATATTTCTGGTTTCTAACCTTTGGATACAAAGAATTATTTATACCGCTTCAACTTCCCCATACTAGAATTCAAGTCTTCCGTGTAGTTTTTCCTAATTGTTGATGGGTCAACATCTTCGGCTTCACAGAATGCGAACTTGCTCTACCTGATAGGTGCTAACTTCTACAGAATGTAAAGGTAAAACTTCAAGAATAGTTGTAGATTTACCAAAGAAAGGTAGGGAGGCCGTGGCCAAAGATTGACCGAATAGTTAGTGTGTATTGTATTAGACACACATAGCAACAATTTGGATCTTTTTATATATTGTTGTGCAAGCAGCGACCACAGTACACAGAAGTATTGTAGAACACGAGGACTCGGACAGCGTTTGTCATCCATCAGGTAGGCGACCTACATCGTGCATTCTGGCATACCTTTATCTTCAAGGTCGTCCTACCTATTCTCGTTCAATAAAAATATCAAAAAAGACTTTTAGTCTAAATGACTATTTACATAA
>JBOGPP010000203.1:0-16335 GCA_050748485.1 Nitrososphaeraceae archaeon
TGGAATTAATCTAATATCGAATCAATATGACTACCATGAGTCCATCGTAAAATTAAGCATCGACGAAGGGGAGAATGTGATTGTACTTTATGGACAAGACAAAAGTTCTTAGACCCAAAGACACGCTTTGTCCTAACTATAAACAATAACGTCGTGGCTAACTACGTGTGCCTGCATGCCTTCCGAGTATGTATAGAGTAGCTCATAGGCAATTCACGCAATTGAATTATAAGTATCTAAAGCGAAATAGCATCCTCGAATCTATAATGAGGTTGCCATTCAAGGATACCAAGAACAGTAATGTTCAAGAGATAAATTCTATATACTATCGCGTCGGAGAGTGTTTTATTCGCTCTATATCTCCTAGCATCTCGATGCGGGAGGTAAATGTTATGCTGGCAGATGGAACCGTAACGCAGGCGCCTACATTTGATATTGGAAGTGTAACGAAATTCAATGAAAACTTGATACGATCCCTTTCTGGGTGGCAAAGTTTTGGCATATCTAGGTCACAAATCGAGGATTTAAATAGGATTCATTGTGAATTGAGGAAATCTGTAGGCAAGTATGATGTGAAAGGATATTTTGGAATTCAGTTTCATGCCCTACCATTTTATCAGGTTAACAAGAAAGTGCTTGACGTGCAAAGAAACCTCAGACGATTGGAAAATGAAAGCATCCAATATTATTCTCAGATCTCGCAGAAAGCGGATAATGTGATTAAAGAGGAATTATCATTTAGGGGGCTTGAAAACCTCAGCGAGGAAGAGTTATTCAAGAATTTACTTGAAAATGAAAGGCTCTATGGTAATTTAGTGAAGAAAGCCGAGACAATTGAGAGCGGATTCCCTCAATACCTTGATATTGATTATCAAAAGAAACAATTATTCAAAGAATTGGAGGACCTTGTAATAGAGCTATATCAAGTTTCACCAGTGCTGATTGATTACAATAAGTTAATGCAGGGGGAAGTTGGAGTTGCTTTGTATGTTGATGTTGGGACTATTAAGAATGAGAAAACGGGAGCAATTGATCCTTTTGTGAATACTAAACAGTTGTCTGCGGTCCACTCAGAACAGATCATAACAGCGCTTCTAGAAGTGCAAGGTGCAATGGATCGAATATGACCCCAGCTTGTTCCTGCTCAGTACGTAAGAGGTATGTTACATTAGATTGGTATTGCGCTAAATCCAGAAAATGAGAATCCGATCTAACATACGAAAACGCCATAGGTGTCATGAACTGCGATTATTGATGTATAGATCACGTGAGCAACTTCCATATATGTAATGAAGCCTAATGAATACTTTCAGTTAAGATGCTTGATGATATAATAAAGGATCGAATCGACTCGAAAAAGCCGCGAGAGGAAGGGCTAACTTACATGATAGATAGGCTACCTAGCATAGATACCGAAGGTATTGAGACTCTCTCGCCGATAGTAGATATGGTCAAGATCTATGGAGCCTATCCACTTTTGATTCCCGATATTGTTCTCGAAAAGAAAATAGGGATTTACCACAAGCATGACGTTCAAGTGTCGCTTGGAAGTACAATGACAGAGTACGCAATTATTGAAAATGTATTTGAGAGGTTCATAACTGAGGCTGCCCGAATAGGCATTGACGTTATAGAAATAAGTGAAAACAATCGTGATTTGAGTTTGGACGAAAAAGAAAAAATCGTTAAGGCTATTGATTCGAAGGACATGCGGTACTTGTGGAAAATCGGAAGGAAGGATCCTAGGCATCAACTGACCGTGGAGCAGATTCTTTCAAGAACTGAACAAAGCATCAAGCTCGGTAGTAACAAGGTTATTTTGGAGGCAAATGAAGGGATAGGTGTGGGAATTTATGACGAACGCGGAGCGGTAAAATGGCATCTTATTGGTGCTCTCACATCAAAATTTCCTCCGAGAACATTCGTTTTTGAAGCCCCCCTTGAATCACAACAATCAGCGCTTATAGCTGAGTTTGGCCAGCGAGTAAACTTGGCAGAAGTTAGGCCAGATCTGCTTATGTCTGTCGAAACACAAAGAAGAGGTTTAATGTCAAAAGCAGCATACGGAGTCTCTTACTTTCGTAAGGATCCTGAAGGCGGTCCTGCATCCAAATTTATTTATTACATAATCAAAACCAAATACCCTGTGGAACAGAGTGAATTGATCCGGATTAGTCATTTACCTAGGAGAACAATTCAGAATGCCATTGAAGATCTTAAGGAACAAGGACTTGTTCTAGAGAAAAACAGCCTTGATGACACGCGACGAAAGGCCTATTATCCAGTACTTTCTGAATGGCTCTAATCTTTTCTATTGTTATTTTCAGAACACAGGTGAATGTTGGATGAAGTCAATCACATTGACCTGCCGCTGCGTACCGAACTCTAAACCTTGGATAGCACTTAATTTTAAATACTTCCTGATTAAGGTCCTTACGCCCAATACTTCTTGCAGCTCAAATACGCTTTATCCACCTCAATATAACATCTATAAGTTTTTAAATCTCAGCAGTAAAAATTAGAAGGAGACAGTTACGTAAGCAGGCGAATATTTGTGACTAAACAAGAAGAAACTAGCACTGAACAGAGAGTTGAACCCGGTGACGAGGCACTAAAGTTGCCAAAGTCCAATCACGATCAACCGACTACTGACCCGAATTCGTCGCTAAATTTCGCGCAGGAATTAGTAGACTATTCTAAGCGTTTGGAAACATGTCGAAGGACGCTCCATCTGGCTGGTAAGACAATCAAAGTAGGAACTACGCCCAGTGAAATACTACATGAAACCCGGCATTTTACACTCTTACATTATCGGCCAATGACAAACAAGACTTTTTCGACCCCTATACTAGTCGTATATGCCCTTATGAATAAATCGTACATACTAGATCTCCAGCCTGGAAAAAGCTGGATCCAAAATCTTCTTCGCCAAGGGTTTGATGTATATCTGATTAATTGGAACGCTCCATCCTCTATAGATAAATACATTTCCTTTGATGATTACGTAAATTATTACTTAGATCGTTGTGTTAAAATTGTCGAGAAAAAAAGGGACGTAGAAAAGGTAACTTTACATGGTTATTGCCTTGGTGCTACGATGTCAGTAATGTATACAGCAACACACCCGGAAAAAGTTAGAAATCTAGTAACTATTGCCCCCATCATAGATGCCGATCAAGACTCAACAGTCCTCGCAAATTTTGCCAAGAACATAGATGTCGATAAACTTGTAGATACTTTAGGGAATTTTACTTCTGAACAACTTTACACTTGCTATTCGATGCTTAAACCCTTTAAGCAGGGGGTAAACAAATACATTAACTTAGTCCAAAATATTGACAATAAAAAATTCGTTGAGAATTTTCTGGGAGTTGAGAAATGGCTTTACGATACTCCCCCTATTGCAGGTGAAACATTTAGGCAGTGGATAAAAGACATTTACCAAAACAACTTGCTTGCAAAAAACGAAATGCGAATAAAAGAAATTTCAGGCAGGGACAATCATGTTACAGATGATCATGATATTATAGATTTATCCAAGGTCACAGTGCCACTTCTAAATATAGTCGCTGAAGAGGACCACTTGGTTGCGCCGGCGTCGAGCGCTGCATTGAATGACTTGGTCTCAAGTAAAGATAAACGTTTGATGAGATTTCACACTGGTCATGTAGGGCTTATTGCGAGCAGCTATTCTCAAAATAATGTTTTGCCGAAAGTTGGCCAATGGATAAAATCTAGATCCCAATGACCTATGGTCCAAACCTATGGGCCGAAATAGCCAATATGAACCAGATGACTACTATTCTTTACATGCATTCAGATGATGACACTTAGCTCATCAACTCGTCCATCGTAAGAAGGCATAAACGGGTATTTACTTCTAGTGAAGATCACATGGTTCTACTTAGATTAATTGAGTCAGTATTCAGAATTTTACGATCACACTCTACGGAAAAGTGTAGGATTTGAATCGACTCGATTAAGGTATCAATAGGCTGTTGAGTTTTCTAATTTTTTATCTAAGATTTGAATTTAAGCTGAACAATGCAACTATCAAAATAAAAAAAGTACGATACTGTTGGCAAGACCCACGAGACTGCAAAGAATTAGCAGAAGGACATGTACAATGCTTTGTCGCTGCGAAGCGATATCATGAAGAGACCACTATTCAAGAGGTAGGTGAATATGTCCATAGAGCGATATCATTACTTGTTACTAAACCATCTGTATCAATCTCATAATTTTGATGAATAAATGATCGTATTGTCTTGAACACTAATTAGCGATCATTTATTGCTTTTTGAAATACTTAGCCACAAATAGTTCAACAAAACCCTAGAGGTCCTCCCTGAGTCTATGTTACCCGTCTTCACCGGGGGGCTAATGCCTTTGCAACGATAAACCTTTTTAAGAGATATAAATTTGAACTAAGTATATGCAGTATTTCACAGCACTAAAGATAGGAGAGAAGAGAGTCAAATCAGCTCAGGATATTTTGAAGACTTACACGGGAAGTGCCATGCCTGCTTTGGCGTTGAAGGACAACAAATCTGACCAATGGGAGCCAGTAGGGGAAGAGAATTTTTACGGAGTTGTAAAGGAATCAAATGGATACATGATTGTAATATGCGACAAAAATGGTATTGCAAAGAGTCTGGCAAATTGGTTCACTGAGGAAGAAAAAATCAATATAGTAGCAAAAATAAAGTCAGAGCAAGTGATGGAGGAATATGTAGGTAGACTATCTCTTCCCGTCTAATTAGTACTATTTTATTTCGATCTCAAAATTTCTAATTGTATCATTCTGTATTAGATGTGATGATAGATTGCGCATATTAGTCTTTATGATATTAAATACACATGCTAAGAACTAAAGTTCTTGTGTACGCAATCATTATCAAACCTCATGCCTTGCATGCGTCACGATCAAAGTAGTACATAATTAATTTGCTGAAACTGTTTTCAACCACCATTACCAAATTGGTTTGCCTATATGAATAGAATTCGCTTTGTATTTTAATTGTCATAGAATAATACGAGATGACTAATCTGCCCTCCGATTTTTCCTCTTCCTTTTACTTTGGATGATACCTATTAGCTGATATCCATACTCTAGGTTATGTTTAACGTGATTGATCCCATGAGATTTGTCTGGAACGAATTTATCGTCAAGGATATTCTCAATGTATACTTTTGACCTTCTCACCGATAGGATCGCGTGTTGAACCTGACTATCCAATAACTTCTTTCCTAACTCTCTTTCCGCTATTTCCTTGAATTCTCTTTCGTCTCCTGCAATATCATAGTATTTTTGTAGCTTATTGTAATTACTGCACAGGTCTTTAATGCTATTCAAATCGTACTCAGACAATCCCTGAAGCGCATCGCGGACTGACTCTGTAGTTCTTCCTGTTATCTTTGCCAAACTATCAACGAGACTTTGATCCGATATTATTCTTTCAGCTACTGGTTTACGTACATGACTAACATCGACCTTAGCAGAGAAATCTAAATTAAAGGATTGTGCCACTTCTTGTTGAGCTTTTCTAGTTCGGTAATATGCTTCAGCATTATATGAATCAATTCGTACTCCCGAAGCATCTTTTCCACCATGAATTACCGAAATTACATTCACAAGTATTTCTGGATAGGATTCTTTTAAGGAGTCGTTGAAACTTTGGTAGTTTTCATTAAGATCCTTATAGATGTTAAAAACGACTTGATCAAATGTTTGAAGGTTTTTTTCCTCTGCACTTCGGCCCTTCCTTATCTCTCCCACAGCAATGGTAAGCATGTCTGATAATTCAGAATGATCAAAGATATATCCAATTTTCCTTGCGGCCTGGACAATCACTCTTACAGCCTCCAAGAAATTCGGCTGTATTTGTAGCTCTCGTACAGAAATTTTTTTTACATAGGACATTGAAGTAGAAAACAACGGATCATTTGAAGAGATTTTCAAATTGTTGAAATAATGAAGCAGCGCATCGTACAGGGACTCCCTAAGGAGTGTACTGTCATCCTCTCGTATATTTTGTTTGAGACCCAAATCCAGGCTTTTCCTTTCGCTTGCATCCATGTTTTTTGACTCTCCTATTGGTATACGTACTCTCCACAATGCATGACTAATTGCATAGATGGAATAATTTTCTTGAATGAATACAATCTTAACAGGAATAAGTGTTTCACATTACTTAAATATGTCATGACCATATTTAACGTTACTATGTACGAGTAATTTTATTACTATACCTTAGCTAGTAGAATTTTTTAATTCGCAATGGAAGGATAGATGTCTGTTCCATCTTCCATTATGGAAAATTACGTGGTGAAGTCAGCAATCTTTTCATCATCAATGCATTCCATTCTGTTAATCAACGAATCATTATCAACAGGTAGATGCTTCCGATTTTTCATTGTTCAATATTACTAATATTCTATTTTTCCATTTTCTTTTAATTGTTATGTACAACTAGCTCATACAGCTATCAATTGCGCTGTAACTGTGTACGCTCATTTCCCGCCGACGTTCTAATCTGTGTCAGATTATCTACTATCATAGGCAGAAATGTTCCTACGTCAGTTACTACCCCAATTGCTTGTGTTGTGCCTCTGTCCAACAATTTTGTTACAACAGGTTGGCTGATGTCAACTGCAACTACTTTTACTGATGACGGTAGCATATTGCCCACTGCAATGGAATGAAGCATGGTGGAAAACATCAATACCATCTTTACATTCTCAAGTAATTTTTTATACCTGCATTGAGCTTGGACGACATCAGTCACAACATCAGGTATGGGACCATCATCACGAATTGATCCTGCCAAAACGTACGGCACCTTCTTTGAAACGCACTCGTACATTATTCCGCTACGTAGAGCCCCACTAGTCACCATTTTCTTTAAGGAACCTGCTTTGAATACTTCGTTTATAGCTTGCATGTGATTTCTATGCCCTCTTACAGCTAGAGTTCCATCTCTAACGTGCATTCCAAGAGAAGTGCCCATGATGGCGTTTTCAACGTCATGAACTGCTAAGGCATTACCAGCAAGCAGTCCGTCTACATATCCCAATCGTATCAACTGCGCCAAGGCAGCAGAGGCACCAGAATGAACAATTACTGGTCCTGATACTACAACTATTTTTCCATGAGAGCTTTCTTTAGTATTGTAAATGTCATCTGCTACTTTTCGAGCAATTTGTTGGGTAGGTCTTTCACTCGAACTCGAGCTACTCATAAATTGAAATATATCCACGCCTTCTCTTGGACGTTCCTGAGGAATGATTCGAATTCCGTGCTCTCCTGTGACAACCATGTCTCCTTTTCGTATATCTCGTATCATCTTACATTCCGCATTCTTGTTTTTGAGGTCTAAAGTAATGCATTTGTCCATCATCATATTCTTTACCTTGATCCAGGAACTTCTAAAGTAGATTTGTGTTGGATTATTTGTGGTGCTGTAGAAGCCATTTGGCAATACCATATCCTTTCTGGCAGGTTCTAATACAACTTCGTCTACGTAGAGGGGTTGCGCTCCCTCACGGTATACTGATTCCAGTAACCTGTCTAAATGGTCCTGGTCTCTTCCTACTATAAGGAGACGCGAAGTACTTTCTTCTCCTTTCTTCTTGCCAACTTGAAATTCAAGAATCTGAAAGTCCCCTTTGAGATCCATTATGGTATCAAGAATCCTTCCCAAGATCATTGAATCAATTAAATGGCCCCTAACTTCCACTTCCTGGGCATGGTTTATTTTCTTATCCACTTGTTTGTAGTTTAAATCACTTGTTCATTTAAGTTTTCACTAATCCTTAACAAATCCATCTGCAACAGCGTTTAATTTGCTTATTTAAAATGGTAGAATTATTTGAATGCAGTTTATGAACCGCGATCGGCTGATAATCATTCAGCTAATAGACCAGACAAGAATAAACTGCAATTTTATTCATAGGACAAGATAAGCTTTGCTGATTTAGTACCGTTTATTTAGAAAAAAAGCATCTTTAGTATGTTCTAGAAGCAGTAGTACATCGTTACCATCTATTCCCTCCATTGTGTAAGTAAAGAACTGTTGAAGAATACTGGAAGGATAACCTTGACTTTCATATGTTTTAGCTTGAAGAGCCATTTCGAATTTGTCTATCCAATGAACGAGCTGTGATATTTCAGTCTTATTTTCTCGATACTCATTCCAAATATCTACATATTCTTTTCTTGATTCCAGAGGCAAGTGATTTAGAATATGATCTAAAGCCTCAGTTTCTTTGATTTTCTTTTCATTCATAGAAATTACATTTGGTTCGTAATCTCCAATAATGGACTCCCCTAGATCGTGCAAGATTGCCATCTTCACGGCTCTCTCCGTCTTCATGCCTAATATGTCAGAGAATACCATTACCATGGTACTCATTGCATACGTGTGATCTGCCACAGATTCAGGATTCTTAACTTTTACTTTATTAATCCATCCTGATCTCTTTATTGTTTTCAATTCCATCACAAAGTTAAAGAAATTTGCCAACAGTCGATAATTAAGGGATGACAATACCATTGTTGTTGTCCTACTGATCACCTAATAAAAGATTCGGCTCGTGGGAGTACCCTATTTTAGTCCATTTTTACTAAAAATTTTAGCATCTCATGGATTTTGAGAGGTTAAATCCCTTGTATCGCATATTACAAGGAAACCGAACTATCCACTTCATCCTAATTTGTCATGGGTTCTACTCAAATGATATCTGAATATATCCTCTGTTACTATTTTGAATATAAAAAACAAAACTATTCAGCTGTTCTAATGGGCAAGACAAGACAAGACATATTAATTTCTTATTCGCATTTATTGTTCACCCAATAGGAAAGAACTATACTTGCAAATAATGCTGTTCAACCCAAGTATGCAATTTAATCTATAGGGTTTTTTGAAATTAGAAAGTAGAACAAAAGATAAGGAAGACGAAAGTTAATGCGTTCTCTTCCAAGCATTATCTGGAATCCCCAACCGCTTATTTGCTGTTCTAGCCATGACGAAAAACAGATCAGAAAGCCTATTGAGATAAATTATTGTGAGAGGATTGATTGCTTCTGCTTTAGATAAAGCTATTACTGAAATTTCTGATCTCCTTGCAATACTTCGACTCAGGTGCAATTGACCCGATTCAAGACTGCCTCCTGGCAGTATAAAGAAAGAAATCGGTGAAAGCTCTTCTTCAAGAGTGTCTATAGTCTTCTCAACTGTGGTTATCATTTCGTCACTTATTCGTGGGCTTCCATAATAGTTGTCGGTGCTCGGACTGGCATCGGCCAAATCTGCACCGAGGGTGAACAAGTCATTTTGGATTGTTAACAGAGTCTCAATAAGATCTGGGAAATCGTTTGCATGTTGAGAAGAACGGAAAGTTGCTAAGCCTAGGCCTACACTGGAGTTTAATTCATCGACTGAACCATAAGCAATTATTCTTGCATGATTTTTTGATATTCTCCTTCCGCCTATGAGCCCAGTTTCTCCTAGATCACCAGTTTTAGTATAAATTTTCATATGAAGGATTAATGGATTAATGGAGATTTAATTTTTGATGTCCATATCAACCGTTGGTAAAAATACCCGCTTTAGTTTGATCGTGAATTAGGTAATTTTAGCAGAATTCTCTAGACGCAAACTACCAAAAAATCAAAAACTATAATAGCTCAGTTAATACGAATGAATCTCGGCCTTGTGCTCTCTTAGATACTTTTTTTTCTTGAATCGCTCATTACACTTTTCACATTTGAATGGCTTTTCGAATTCGAGTAGAAATCGTTCCCTTCTTTCTTCAGGAGTTTCAATTATTGACTCTGGTCCGCTTCCAGCTGAGTTTATCATGATGAATTATAATCAAAACCGTATATGTTAGTATATTTAGCTTGAGTAAGAAATTTACATGAGAAAGATTCTTGCTAATCGTACTGAGAAATTACCCTAGCTAAATTATTTGGCCCTTTGCATAGGGATAGACCTAATAGATTCGTTTGACGATAAACCAGTGAGTTCAGCTCCCAAAAATTATTTCTGTATGCAGCCCTCAAGGACAGCAAATTATAGTCATACACATCTGAACTGTCCTGTACTTTTGTATATTTACCTTCTAGCAAGTTGTCGTGCTTTCACTCCGCTGATCATTACTGGAGTCAATCCAAGGTACCTATGAACCAAGAGACATTTATAGAATAGTAGCCTTATCTGGCCATAAAAGGTGTTTTCCTTCCGCTCAAAAGTTCTATAATATTCTGGGCCGCAATTTCTGACATTTTGGAGCGAACTTGATATGTGGCACTTCCTATGTGCGGCAATAGTACCAAGTTCTCCATTTTAATGAGTGGACTATTAGTTTCTAATGGTTCGCTTTCAAAAACGTCAAGCGCAGCCCCAGCAATCCACTTTTTTCTAAGTGCTTTGACAAGACTCCTTTCATCAATTACTTGACCGCGAGAGGTATTGATTAGAAAGGCAGTATTTTTCATACGCTTGAGTTTTGATTCGTTCATCATATCGGTGCTCTCAGTATTCAAGTTAGCATGAATCGAAAGATAATCACTCTCTCTTAGGAGAGTGTCTAACTTCACATACTTGGCACCTATTTCATGTTCTGCCTTTGTCTCTAATCGGCGTCGGTTGTGGTATATGATATTCATGTCGAATCCTTTCGCTCTACGAGCTACGGCCCTTCCAATTCGTCCTGCACCAATTAGCCCCAATGTCTTACCATATACATTTGAACCTAGAAAAAGATCGGGTGACCATCCTACTTTCCATTTTTTTTGTCTTATGTAATTATCTGCAAGTACGATTTTTCTAGATATAGCAAGAATCAGAGCGAAAGTCAAATCGGCAGTTGCTTCAGAAAGCACTTCTCCGGTGAACGTAACATGGATGCCCCTTTTTTTTGCCTCCTTTACATCTATGTGGTCATATCCGGTACTTAAGGTACTGATAACTTTAAGCTTTGGTCCTGCTTTCTCCATGACTTCCTTGTCGATACGCTCAGATAAGCTGCAGAGTAACGCATCTTTATTTACAACATTTCTCAAGATTTCCTCTCTAGGAGGCGACAATGACTTTCTATTCATCGTCACAGAGTATTTCCTTGATAACATGGTAGGTCCAGGTTCAGGGATTTTCCTCATTATGTATACAGACCGTTTGATCCTCAACAGAATACTCACTCTAATGCTCCTATGAATAGGTTCGTGTATTTCGTGTTCCACGTTTATCTTGTCAATTGATGCCTTCCCCAAGGACGTTATTTTGGAATGTTAAGACATTTATTTACATCAGAGCTCTGCATGATTGCATCTCTACTCCCAGACGACCTTTTGACCACCATAGACAACAGGGAATTAGTTGTTTTTTAAATTACAAATGCTTAGGATACATGATCGCAACAAAGATTATATGTTAAGATCAAATATACTCGTTACATCGCACTTTCCATGCATGCAGGCAGTTTTCCGTTATGCCGAAGCTTATAATCTTTCAGCAGCTCCGTTTTCAAATTGTCTAGGGAGTCGTGGTTGACCATATAGCTGAATCTCTGTCCCTTACCTATGCAAGGATCTATTATAGAATCCTGTAAAGTTTTTTTAAGGTTCTGGGCCATTCCTATATACAATACTTTCATACTAGCATGAATTTTGAATAATCCTGAATCTTC
This sequence comes from Nitrososphaeraceae archaeon, assembly GCA_050748485.1. GTDB lineage: Archaea > Thermoproteota > Nitrososphaeria > Nitrososphaerales > Nitrososphaeraceae > TH5896. The sequence continues at coordinate 11,695 of JBOGPP010000203.1, forward strand.
AGGTGCGAAAGAACTGATAGTTTCCCGGTTGAAATCTAGCCATACTGACCATTCATTCTCACTTTTTTTGGAAATTGCTTCATCGTTACCCTCGTTTACCAAATCCATTCCAAAAATCTCTATACTATTTAGTATATAATTGCTATCTTGCCTTGTAATGGGACTTTTGTTAGACTAATCGCTATCTGCAATGGCACGTGTCTGATGGACTACACGCTTATGCCTGTTGTCGGGAAGGGTGGGGTAATTCGAAGCTGCCACCGTAGAAATGGGCTATTTCACCCATATCTTTCTGCAGTTCAAGAAAATCTCGTCCCTTCACCGTTGTCCTATACGTTCTAGCAGATCTATCATATTCTATTAATTCTTGCTGTTGTAGAAAAATAAGATAATCTTTGAGCTGATTATAATTAACTAGACTTTTGTACATGATATGCGATCTGGATTCCCCGTTTATTGCATTGGCGGCGCTTAGTATAAGTCCGATAATGTCAGTTCTGGATCTATACTTCATACTATTATTCTGTCGTCATCATGGTGATTATTTAGTATTTAAGGTGAATCAAAGTGAGTACTTGATCCATGCTTCATTTTTTTATTATGTTACATTCTTGAGATCCTGAATTCAATATCATGTTCGTCGGTAAGTCTTGGTCCTTATTATAGGAGAAATACAATTACGTATGCATATGTTTACAAATGAAAGGACATTTTGGAACTACTTTTCTTCGATCCCACTTTCCTGCGAATAGGATCCGTTAATCTTAAATTTTCACCATGAAATAATGTACGTATAATTTTTTATTTCGTTTACTAATAGACATAACTATCTGCAAATACTAGGCTCAAATTCCGATTGGATAATGCAATCCAATATACTTCGGAAGCTCATTTAAGCGCAGAATGAAGAATCGAGATTGTGAAGAGGATAGTAACCGGAGAGCAATCGTGCAATAGGTGCATTCTTGCAGTAACAACAGTTGCATTTTTTCTTGTTATAATGATCCCAAATTACAGTGTATTAGCCTATACGGAGAATGAAGAAGGAGATAAACCATCATCAGATACCATGTTTTTCAGGGTATTAAAAGGAGATCTGAATGTATGTTCACCTGACTACAGATACAATATAACGGTATGTCAGATGGTTATGAAAGAAGAGGAACTTCTGCCATCTGTCGGGGAGGTTACTAACAGTTCAAACTCTTCTAATACTTCAAATACTACAAACAGCACAAACAGCAGTAGTTATCCCCCATTGTCAGTTAATCCTGAAATGGTAATCAATGAAGAAGAGCTGCAACAGCTATTGACTAATAGTTCCTTGGGCGCGTTCGAAGGAGGCGAAGGAGGAAGACAGAACGGCACTAATACTAGTCCTGATAATGATACTCAACGTGCGGACGTAGGGAAAATATATGTTGATGAATATCCACAATTTGAACCTCTGGTTATTGAACAGCCACTAGAAGGGGAGATTACTATCGACAATCCTTTGCAGAACGCATCGCAAAATAACCAACAGCCACTATTCACGAGTAACCAGACATTATCAAATGGAGTTCATGATCTTGAAGCGCCAGAGCTACCGAACGACGCCTTACGCCAACAGAACGATCATCAAGATTCTACGTTATCCCCGGATGGCTCAAAATTGCGCGACGATACTAATAATTCCAAAGCAGACACAAGCAATTCTTACAGCAGCATTCCTTTAGGAATGTCATTATCTCTCAGAAACTAATCACTGAGCCGAGGCAAATTCAGTGAAAACGTTCAATTATATTTTGCTTCAGCATAATGAATTCTTGCTCAGTTAATACCCCTTCGTTTTTCAATCTAGCTATCTTTAAGAGCTCATCGGCTGGTGAATCCAGTTTAGAAAAGGAGGCAGCAGTATGCTCATTTGAATCGGCGATGGGTTGCTGATCCTCACACAAAAGCTCCCATTTACTTATCATTGCTCTGACTATTTTGACCAATCGTACAGCCTTACCATTTGGAAGGTGTTCAATTATCCATTCAATTTCGTTCCCGGTAACTCCATATTGACCTAGTATAGTTAGACCATTTTCACCCCGCATTCGATTCACTTTCAGCTTAATGCTGGATGAAATAAAGCCTTGTTTATGGGCGATATCGGTAATTATTGTGTATGGTATTCCCATGTTGTTCTCCTTCAACCCATGCAATGAGATATCTCGGAGAATTATTCTTCTGTCGGTAGCATAAATAATGTTAGATGAGAACGGAAGACCTACGAGTCTTATTTTGCTCTGTGCTATAACTAATAGTACTTTTTCATCTACATCTAGCATACCACTTATCTCAGTAATTCTGTACAAATCACCTTCGTCCTTGATCGGTATCAGTGTAGTTGTAGGGTCGGCGTCGATATTGATTACTCTCTTAGTTCTCAAACCGAAGAGCACGCTCAATATCCTCCCAGTCCACTATTTAAGCAGAAGACCATGATGCTATGCACAATAAGGCCAAGAATAGCTGTGTAGTGGATATTGCATTTTTGTGCTCAATAATGTAATGCATGGCCCAAAAGCAAGGGAAAATAGGCTACAGGGAGGACCAGAACAGTACCAAATGTTACAGTTGAACGGAAGTTAGCGGCCGAGAGCAAGTCATCTGTGGTTTGGAGAGAGCTAGTACTGCTGCTTTATCCGACTATCGAACCTACCACAAATACATACGCCCACATGGGGATTCGAAAATATAACACCGGCTGAGAAATGTGGGATCACTGTCGATAGTGAGAACAGGAGGAGCAGGTTGATACAAGATGTTGAGAGAAAGTGGCGTTCAATGAATAAATTAGCATTTGAGATTCAGAATCTCCAATTTGGAAACAAAAACCATAATTATAATAGTTATAATACTAATTGTTTCTGCTCTAGGGATAGGGATAGCCATTGGTTTGTCTGTCGCTGAAATAATAAATCCTCAACCATATGCCACGTCAACAATCTCATGGATTGCTGCGGGGATCGGTGTGATGACGTTGTTCTGGGGTCTTGGCAAAAGTGTATTAGAATCACTTGGAAAACCACGACTTGAATTTGGTAGAAGATCAACTAAGAGTTATGGACACGAAACCCATAATGGCAGATATTCTTACATTGATTATCTTTTGGAAATAAAGAACAAAGCCCATGGCATAGAAGCTGAAGATTGTAAAGCTATCCTTAGTATACCAAATACACAAATCGATAGACAATACATGGTGTGGGAAAGTGGGGAGACAGGTATTCCGATCGGTCATGATGAATTATTAAAATTATTTACAGTACGAGAATTCTACGTAGATAATAAATTAGATTCCAAGAAAATTCTTTTTCATATTCATGAAATGGAGTATGCTGAGATAGTCAACAAATCTATATTCGTAAAAATTCAATCAAAAAATGCGGAGTGTCCGTCTGAAGCGTATAGCGCCAAGATTAAAGATGTGATTGCAGCTAGCAGTTCCCTGAGTTAATAACCCAATTCCGTAGCCGGATACCCATCTGGGCGCCATAAACCTGGCACTGTCACCTCAATGGCTTATCATTTAAGTCAACTCGCTCATTTATCTAACAATTGATAGGAATAGGTGCCAGAATAAATAGCTAATAGCTAAGTTAATGTAAAATTAATCTAATCTCAATTATTTGACTTGTTGCAACTTTTATTTGGTGATCAATGTCGGCTAAATTAGATGATTTGAAAAAAGTTGCCGAATTGCATATGCAAAAAGAGGTCGACATAATGGAGATGGTCATGAATTTGAATAACAAAGATATAGAACTATTTTACCGATGGTATATTAATCACCCCTACTCGAAAGGCATAAGAGAGTTACAACAGATTGTCCGAAATAAAGCAGATTGAAGAAATTAAACAACAATTCTATTTCAATGTATATCCAGAGACGAGAAAAAAAGTAATTGACGCGCTATCTGCCTATGGCAACAATGGCATAGATGCAATCAACGAGTTGATGAGAGTAACCGTCAATGACGAAGTTAAGATCCATGGTCTGGAAACAATTAGGAAAATAAAGGATTCCATGAAGAAATAACATTTTATTTTTTTGAATACTACCTCTCCTTATTCCACCAACAGGGATATTCGACATGTCCAATTGCAAGCCGATCACAGTAACAAGGATGGCCGTCTTAACGGGGGAGCGAAAGATAAAAAGTAATGCGGGGTTTGAAAATAGATGGCAACATCAGTCTTACCTGCATATCAAATCTATCATAACTTCGTAAGACTGTGTTAAGGCATTACAAACATGACTCCGGCTGAGAACAGTGGTATCAATGTCGAAGGAGAGAACAAATGTGTGACAGTATTTCAAAACGCAACGAAAATTAGCAGTTCATGAGTATTTGGACTGAATCAAATAAATTATTGGTAGTAGATGTCCAATTAGATGGTGGTGCCAAGGCGATTGACTAGGAGATGTATTGAATGTCAAGGTGGAATGATGGAAGGTGAATTCCAAGCAATTCCCACTGAACTTGAATTACCATTATTTCAAAAAATAGATCCAACCAAATACATGCCACAAATCATGAGAAAGCATCACTATTACGAAGTATATGTATGTAACAATTGTGGAAATTTGAAGATATTTCTCAGATA
>JBOGPP010000204.1:0-4945 GCA_050748485.1 Nitrososphaeraceae archaeon
TACTATCGATAGCAATTATGGCAAATCCAGCTCTAACAGCCGTCTTGGTGGTGTTTACAGCTTCAATTCTTCTATTAATAGTAGGAATTGAAAGAGTAATTACGGGTTTGTTTGTCCCAAGAAAAGACAGGTCTCGACTGGTTACTGTTGGATTAGGGATATTAGTTATACTAATAGCAGCAGCAGCTTTGGCATTCCCTGTAGGAACTACAGTACTGTTAACGTTTGTATTGGCAGTCGCATTGTTATTTGATGGGATCTCAAGGATTGTACATGGTATTGGAGACAAAGAAAGTAAAGGATGGACTAAAGGACTAAGTATTGGTGTAGGCGGAGTGGAAGTTGCATTGTCTGGACTAATAATGGTATCTCCTGCCTTCGGTGCAGCCACAGTAGGTTTTCTCATAGGAATAGCACTTCTCTTGGTTGGAATACAAATTGTTGTGGCAGGAATATCAGGAAGAAGAAAATCAATGGAGATATCATCTACGAGAAAGGATTGAAAGCAGTGATAAGTATCTCGCTGAACTAGCTACTTCATATCTTTTTGTTGAAACTTATCAATAATTGAAAACATGATTTATTTTTTAAGCATACCGTATTTGACTTAGATATTTCCAGTTAGAGGAACATTAATCATTGAAGCGAAGAACCTAAAGATCTTTACAGAAAATAATGAAAGGTGGATAATTCTTATTTTGTAAAATCCATTAGCCCAGAAATTTACTTAGTGCTCATGTATGTCTAGCGTATAATAAGTCATTAGGGTACACGATTCATTCATGGTTGACAAGTGTAATAACACTCATCTTCCGTTACAGTTTCACAGTCACCACTATTAAATTTCTCAACAGTAGAATCCAATAGTAACATTCTCAAAGTTCTTGTCAGGATGATAAATAAACAATACACTTAGGCTATATGATACTATAACACCACCCTACACTTAGTATATGGATAGAGAAGGAAGCACAGAATTGACGAAGAATAATTAGTCAGCTGAGATAATAGAGATACATAAATCAACTAAAATGAAACATGATCCGATTGATGACAGATAGTTCTCTCTCTAATTCTGCTATCTGGACAATGGGTATTTGCAAAGAAAGTTTGCCTTTGTCTAGATAGTAGTTGGATAGGCCAAAGCAAAGAGCAGGCCAAAGCTGTAAGATACGAATGCGATAAACAAGAGGCATCAATTTGTAGAAGGAAGAATTAGGATTCTTCAGGATTCTTCAGGATTCTTCAGGATTCTGCATGCTTTTCTTCATCTAGAAAAGTACTAACCTGGCATAAGAAAGAATGTCGATAGAAGAAGGCTAGCAATTGACAAAGTAGGTATAGAGATACTTATAAATAGAAACATGATATACCTCCCAAACAAGCTTAGAAACTCAATTTATTCACTTTGCGAATTCTAGCAGACCTGAGGATAATTGTAAATTCTTGATGAACCTGACTAGATTTTGATTTTTGGATAACAACAAAAAAATCTTAGCGGTTTTTTAAAGGCTGGAAAACCTGGAATCATGTGAACAATTATAGTCGGAACTTTTGAATTTCAGCAATTAAAGCTGGATGATCACATTCAACTTCTGTCGTTATGTATAAAAGATGATCGTTACCTAGCGGAATAGTAATGCGTTTTACTTTTTCATATTCTGCTAATACATACTTACCCTTACCGATCTTTGGTGCGAGTTCTCCTCGAGTTTTCCATCCTTTGACCGCCAATTCTAATGATTCTTTACTTTCTTTAGATGTGAGTAGATTTTTTACTCCTTCACGATGTCCGGAGTACATCATTTCGCCGTTTAGATCACAAATAGTGACAACTCTCACCTTTGGATCGAAGCTCATAATAGCTCCATGAATATGCTTATATTCTGTCCACTGATGATGTACAAACTGTTTGCTATGCCCCAGTCGGCTGCACTGATCAGAACAATAATAATTTCCACAGCATGGACATTCTGTGTCATAGTCCTGTGATTTTTTACCACAAGTTACGCAGCTCTCACTCATATCCATGACATATTTAATGAGGAAGTACGATAAAAGATTAGATACTCCAGGGTCAGAATTTCGTGGTATCAAATGTCCTCATAACAGATAGACCAGCGCAAAAAACACTAGACTACGACTTAGAGGGAGGGATCCAATTTCTATTACTATAGCAACAGTACCTAGCTGGATACTTAAGTCTAGCGCATCATTACCTAGTTTCCAGTGACCCCATTAACTGATCTTTGAGTTTGGCAAGCTGTACTGCTGGCTCATCAATATTTCCCATTGTATTAGTACTCCCCCTCCGGTTTTCCATTGCTACATTCATTAAATCTACAATGAATTTATTCCAATTAGGACGATATAATTGCATCATGATGTTTCCTTAAGAGAATATTGAGCAGATATATTGGAACTAAACAGGCATCATACATACATTTGGTGAGCATTCAGCTTAGATTTCATAGTTCTCTCATCCGCTTTTTGTCATATTCATCGGTTCTAACGGCATAGTTAATCAGTTCTTCTTTTTAGCTTTTTCCTTTTTCTCAAATTTGCCTAGTTTATCAGAATTCATGTCTAAGGAGCTACTAATGTTTCCTGAATGATAGAAATGAACTAGAAAATAGGTTTGGGAATGAGAACCACTCATTTTTGGGTTGTTGTTGATTATCCTCGAAGGAATAGGTACAATGCGTCTACTACTGCTACGTGGCTGTACTCATCCTTTGAATGGCTAGCATATCCAGCAGGAGACGGTTCTCTTGGTATTTGACTATAAAGATTGCAAAAATCTGTCATTTGTTACCTTTGAGTTAGTGCTAGCATAAACCCAGAGGAACTATGTAGCTGTTATAACATTTCATAAGCTTAGGCGCGTCGGGAGGTTTAAGTTGAGTCAATTCATTAATGTCGCCATTCCTCGTGGACAAGTACATTGACATAGCGGCGCCATCTGTGGATGACACTGGACTTGGTATCACCTCATAAGTTCATTGAAATGTTCAAATCCAATGAAATGGTTATTCGTTCTCAGGATAGAAATATAGATTGACTCGCTCTGACATGGCAGCATAGACAGATGTTGTATCAGGAGGAGCAAACGGGTCCTCGTCTAGTTGTCTAAGTTTCATCCCGTACATCTTCTCTATCTTTTTGAAGAGCCGGTCTGCAGCCGCATATTCAGGGATTCCATTTTCACGGGCAATCTCAGATATAGCGTTACTTAGGATTCTCAATTTTCTGAATCCAAGACCCTTTGCCTCAAGGTCCCGATACGCATGTAGCCCCTGAGAATGAAATTCGATTGAGTGTTGCAATACTGAGGACGTCTGCATAAGGTATTCCTTACGATTCTCCAATTCGTTCACGTCTCTTGAGAGATGCTTTTTCTTCAACACCTGAATATTCAAGTCTTGGAACTCTGATATTATTCGCTCGGGGTCATATCCAAATTTATTGCCTATGGTATCCATCAATTCTACAACAGATTGTAGATCATGATCTATGTCAAGTCCGAATTTTTTTAGCTCAGCGCGCACTCTTGTAAAAGCGCTGAGCTGTTCGTAGGTTACATTTTCCTTTTTCAATGCATTTTCATATCTTTCCTGAGCGTTTGACGCTTCTCGCAACAAAATGCGGTTTTGCTTCATAATAATGTCTTTCTCTTTTACGATCTCGTCCTTTTGTGCCCTCTCTTGTTTGATGTAAGGTGGTATGCCTGACAATGAGACGTTTCCCTGCTCTGAAAAATTGATCATCTCCTTTATGTAAGTAGCAACAGTTCCAGGCTCAATAACCTTCTCCAGCGTGTTGATATGTTCACCAGATACACCAGCAACTTGCTGGTTTCGAACAATTTCTCTTCTACATTTTTCATAAATAGTAGAGAGAAATGATTCCAATTCATCTTCGTCAGTAACCCCAATTTTCTTCAATAAGACATGAATTCGAAAACCTTGTGCGCACTGACCGATGTCTATGCCGTTTCTTTTAGTACTGGTTGATAGTTCTCTAATGGCCTCTGCATCACGTTGGCCTATCAATTCTTTCCACTCTTCAACAACATTGTAGACCGTCCCTTCGCTGACACCGCAACTCTTTGCAATTTTTCTCCGTGTATCTCCTTCAGACCATAACCTTATGATCATCCCTTTCAGATTTTGAGGTATTCTAAAGGTCAAATTTTCCACAGGCATACATATATAACCTTAATATAATTTACGACAAACCTGACATTCTTTCAGTCAAGCTGGCCATCAAGTTGGTCAGAAGCATAACCAAGGGCCCATTGTGCGGTGAAAAAGAAGTAGCTAATCGCTATGGCTGTGTTTGGCCGCTGTTGGCTGGCAGCCCAGAAAGACTTTAACAAATTAAATCGATTTGATGGTAACAGTTTATTAAACCAAATAAGGCCTAATTTTCACGCAGAGGACATAAAGTACAAGAGAACTCCAAGTTTGAAGTCAAGTCTTTTCTTATTAATGTGTGCTTTGGTTTCCTTTTCATTTATGATCCCTTATGCAGAAATTGGTTCTATCCCTGTCATTATATCATATTAATATAAGTAACGACGAAAGTCCCCCATAACTGTAAGGATATCGGGACGATGTTTACTAACATCCGTTCAGCTCCCCTGGATACCTAGGATCCGTTTGAAGGCCGACCTCAGTATGATCATCTACCACAAACCCATCGTTTCTGCAGTGACATTGCTACGATTGGCGGCGCTGCAGAGTGTGCTCTTGCAGGTATAGATGGGGGTAAAATATTTGGTTTCGGGGTGGTGTTACTCACTTTCATCTTCGTGTAATGGACTGGGCGGGTCTATTCATAGTAGTCATCATTTGAGCACGAATTGCTGAACACGATCAGCACGAATATGAATAACGTATGAATAAAAAGCCCTTATATGTCATTATAATGCGATTGATTCTAC
>JBOGPP010000205.1:0-1932 GCA_050748485.1 Nitrososphaeraceae archaeon
TTATTTTTGTCTTGGTTGCTCCTCCTCCGTTCGCGGCCTCTAGAATGAGGCCAACAATTTCAGTTCTACTTCTGTATTTCATTATAGAATCAAACAGAAAATGTAAACTAGATATTTATGTGAACCCTCTGTTACTACTAATAGTTCCATTAGTATGTATTTAATTAAAGTATTCACACATCACATCAAATATAACTATGTGATCTTAGAAGTATCCATTTTACTAGAAGAATGACAACAATATTCGAAGATTTCCTTGATAAATTCGGGCGATGCAATGTTCATTAACAATTTTACAGTTAATATCGAGGCGTTACATCGGGAAATAGTGAGATTCTTTACAGAAGATCTATCGATGGAGGAGCTACATTTGGAAGTACTATTGCAAATAACCATTATGCCGGTTTTGGTCCAGTACAGTCAATATCTTCAGACAACTATTAGGTCTTGAGGAAGTAAAATGGGGAGATGAATATGTGATGATGACTGTTGAGGGATTTAGTTTTTTGATAAGCCTAGCAAATGGTCAAGTTTCGATTGTTCTATTTTGACGATTTGATTTTATTCTTGAACTTCTAATCCTTCTACTTCGTATGTAAATAACTGTTCTTGATCTATTGATATTAATTTAAGCCTCTCTTTTCCTGCCATTTCGTTATTGGTCCACACGGAATTAATGATCCCTGCCCGACGGTCAGCTATTAAGGGGGTTCCTTTAGGATAACTCATTACAATGTATACTTTCACTGCATTCAATCTATGAAATGCCCTTATTAACTAATAAGGATGACAGATTTGAACAGGTACAAATCGGCATCTATATTTCATTTTATAATGTTTATGAACATAGTCTAAAAGAACTATACTAATATCTATATTATTTGATGATCGGAAGAGTAGTTCTGCTGTTAGGGTGATATGACAAATGGGGAACTTTAAATATCTAACTAGGAGAAGAGGAGAAAGTGCTTACGGTTGTTTGAAGAATTGCAAACGAAATATGCATGACAAAAAATTTCCTGCTTGCTCATAGCAAAACTACCAAGTAATGCCGTGTCATTCATAAGTATATCCAAATTTGTATCTATACTGCTTAATTCTTATTAAGATGTTACAATTAATAACACTATTTATGATGCAGAAATGATCTCCGGACTTAGAAATATAATGCTACGACACACAAATAATAATACCATAAACAAAGTTTCTGCGGATGAAGTAAGGAATATAATGAATCAACTAAAAGCTGTAGGAGTTTCTATTCCATGATTGCCTTAGTCCACATTCCCTGAAAGAATTCTCATCATCCATACAAAGGTTGCGTCCATGATCATTAAGGAAATTAAGAATTTAACTCATAAGGAATTTGATGAATTTAGTAACATATATCTTTCTACTTTCCCGTTGGAAAATGCTAAACATCTTGACATCTACCTAAATCATATCTTTGACATGCTCAAAAATGATAGCAGATATCACCTCTATGTTGCCATAAAAGATATAACGTCTAAAAGGTCATCAGTTATCTTATCAGAATTCAAATTTCTACCTCTTAAGGCTTGAATATCTACTAGGATCACTTCGTCGTTTGCTACCGTATTTACGATGTTACTCTCCGAAAATACCGCCTCCCTATACCTTCATTCAGGTATTTCATATATTTTATAAGATATCCCTTAAACGTATCTATATCAATTGCATGAATATCCGAATAATCTCCAATTATCCGTGTAATTTTATACAATAGCCTATTCCCAATGTTGAGTCCAGCAGATAATAATAATGCTACTTGTCAACAAGCATATATCGATAGGTTTAATCCTATCATGCTTGCTCTAGTATTATGAAGATGTAGGCATGTGAATTTTAGTGGTAGTAGTATAATCCAAGAAGAGTATGTTCAGCCGGATAACACTAATCATGCTTATAAAA
>JBOGPP010000206.1:0-4904 GCA_050748485.1 Nitrososphaeraceae archaeon
GGACACGTAAGTATATGTTTTTTCTTGAATGCATTATTGTAGACACAGGCTAACTGTAGTGTAGACTTTAAAGAATTTACGTAATCGAAGTTTCAAATTTAGAGATTCTTTGCTCGCATCCATAATAGTTGCAGAGAATGAAGTGTAGGTTGATTAATGCGGTCAGATTGCATTAATAATAGTAATCTTGACTCAAAATGATACATCATTACACATTCTAACAAGTTTGAGAATATTATATCACCTATAGTTGCAGTTTGATCTCACAGAAAACACAATTTTCAGAGCGATCGAATATCTAGAAATTAACAGGCTTCCTCCATATATCCTGGTTTTTGCTGGCTAATCATTTTTGATAATCCATTCATATAGTTTTTGGCAAATGTAGTAATTGGTTGCGAGGAGTACCATATGCAGCCAAGAACTTTACAATCATGACAGGTTCTGGCAATGTCCCATTGGGGAGCGCTCCAAATTTCTTCTATACTTTGCTCAAGAAGATTGTAAGTATTTTGCGGACTATTAAATTTCCAACATGGAACCAGGACTGTACCGTTACCATTAACAAAGATACTTTTCCATACTCCGCACTCATCAAAAAGTCCCCTTCCGTGTTCTATTATTTGCTCAAAGTACTGTGGGGGAATCATTATTTGAGGAGAAGCGTGTTTTCTTCTATAGTCAAGGATACTTTCGCATACCCTGACCATTGTCTGTCGATCAGGAAGTAGGGAATAACTAACATCAGATCGATCCTCTACAAAGGTAAAAGAAACGGCATTTGACCCTAATTCCTTTGCTCTTTCAAAATAAGACTGGTTGATGAATTCCTCGGTATTATATTTAGTTATAACGCTATTAAAGTAGTGTGGTATCCTATAGTCAGCCAAAAGATGTAGATTGTTTATTACCCTACTATATACTTGTGGAGAGACGCCACGTATTTTGCAATATGATTCTTCGTAGACAGAATCAATACTGCAAGTGACAAACTGAATATATCTCTTTAATTCGGCAAGATCAATGGTATGAAGTAATGAACAATTAGTGATCAGTGTAATAGGAATTTTTAGCTTGTAAATATACCGAACAAGTTCCATAAAGTCAGGACGACTAGTTGGCTCACCTCCCTCGATTATGGACCAAATACAATATTTTGAAACCTTGTCAAAAATTAATTCCCATTGTTCTGTAGTCAAGTCATTTTTCTTTGCCACGTCAATCTGACTAATCTTATCAGCATCTCCAAAAGGACACATAGGACAAAAGAAATTACAGTAATGGGTTAAACTGAAAACTGCAATTAATGGACGCCTTCTTCCTAAAACTCTGTTGCCCGACCAATTGCCTAAAAGCTTGATTGTACGTATAGTGTCAACTGGCATTAGGTTTACAATATCATAGCAGCATATTAAGTTGCTGTCGCTATTGGTTGGATTTGTGACATTTTACATTTAATTCATCCTAAAATTTGAAAATCTGAAAAATGTCAAGTCTTTTAGTATTTCAGATACTATGAAATCTCTGAAATGTGCAACCGGCGTATGCTCGATTAGAACAGTTTTTGTATACTTGTGATTGAGTAAAGACTTATTGAATATGTTATTACAAGAGTGTATTATGTCGAAAATTGTGACGCCTGAAGACTTGCTCAATTCACAAGTAGAAGAATTCAACAAAGGAAATACAAATTTCTTGATGACGCTCTATGAAAAAGACGTGTGTTTTGCCTCTAAGCCAGGACAAGTTGTTAAGGATCTGGAAAGTATACGCCGAACTCTACAAGATTTCATTGGCAAGGGCGCAAAGTTAGAAGCCAGAGTAAAGAGAGTACTTCAGGCAGGCAATCTTGCACTATTAATTACGGAATGGTCGCTCAATGGAACTGAACCTGATGGTAGAATATTTAATCTTACTGGCAGAGGCACCGTAGTTTTACGTCGACAGTCAGATGACACATGGCTCATGGTTATAGAAAATCCTTGGGGAACAGATTAATCAACAACCAACAACATACATGTCAAATCATACATATATTCCACTGGAGAAGATCATATCATCCATTAGTATCGTTCCTTCCTTTAGACGGAGCATAAGGATGTAATCTCTTATGAAGGAAACCTTGCTACTTTAAGGATTGTGCTTAATACCATTTTCGTTACAGCGCTTAAATAATTCCAGTCAATAATCGAAGCTGTATCAGAGGTGTCATGATAATGAGGATTCAGATCTTCCTGACCCGAACCGTCGTAAGCTCCTATTACTATAGAGCCTTCTTCCTCAAAGGGTTCGTAATCACTATCATAGATCGAGTCTAATCTATATTGCAAACCCGCATAACGTGACATCCCCCTCATTATATTTCCAAACTTTGCAGAATCTGCATCATTTTCTCTGACTTTATTATAACGGAGTTTAGTATTGTTGTCTATTTCAACTATCACTGATCCCGGATTTAGTTTAGGATAACCAACCATATCCAAATTTATGAGTCTATATTTGGAGACATTATTATTTTCTTTCAGAAATTTTGCATAGTGCTTTGAACCCAATAACCCTTGTTCTTCGCCCGAAAAGAATACAAACTGTAAATTGCAGTATAGTTTTTGTTTGTGAAGTATTCGAGCTATTTCTAAGATGGCGCTCACTCCACTAGCATTATCGTTTGCTCCGGGAGCTCTTGAAGTGGAATCACGAAGGTTTTTCACCCTTGAATCATAGTGAGCGCACACAATGATAACACATTCATTATTAATTCCGTCTTTTTTACAAAGAATATTTTTTAAATCATAATCATCACCGTCTATGTTCTCTCTATATGTATGGAAAGAGACGTCTTGGTATCCCATAATTTTAAATTGGTTCTTTAACCATTCCGCTACTTCATTGATGTATTTCGACTTGGTATGCCTAGTATGATATGACGAAATCGTTATTAGATTAGATCTTATATTATCAGAAGAAACCTCTCTTAATAACGATTTAATTGCGTCGTCGACTTCTAGTTTTTTGGTAGACATAGGAATTTGGGTATGTGAGGGACTAGTCTAACATAGGTGGTCATTATCTTATTCTGTTGTGGATAATGTCGAGATCCACACACATATGAATTTACGATATACCAAGACGCATTTATGCATTTCATAGCTCATCATATACAGCTCTAATCCACAATACTCAAGTGTACGGCCTAAGATTAAACATGAGGTAACACTAAGGCAACGAGGAAAACTGTAACATAAAGGCCTTCTCTTCTAAAACCTATCTTGATATGTAATACGGTTGGAAGCTCATACAGATTCGGCATTACACCGATAATCTGCAATGTTGTCGTGGGTATTTAACTACCCCACGAATTACTAGATCTGGCTCATATATGTTAGAAGTAGCTTACTTCGCATATTTCGATAGGATTATTTTCCTTTTTGCGGCTGGGAAGAGATCTGTTTTTTTAATTACTCTAGAGTATTACCGGTAGAATACCATACAAGGCATATATCTGGAGCAACTCATCCGTTATGATTGATATTGATATTATTAGTATTTCTTAAATATATCAATACAGCGTATTAATATACATGTCATTTGGTTTTGGAAAGAGTAATGATTTATCAATAGAATCACTTGATAATGATGATTTGCAAGAGATTAAGAAAATTTGTGAGATGTTAAATCCCAATGAAGAAGTACTCGTTGTTGCACGCCAATCTCGTGTGAGACCTGGAGGTTCAGCTGTTACGCCCAACATAATCTATGCGACAAATAGGCGAATAATCATTAGAGATCCTTACATGATGGGGATTAAGGAGAATATTATAGATATTCCATACGATGTCATAACAAGTGTGAAACTCGATAAGGGATTATTATCATCTACCATAAGATTCGAAGCCCCTGCATTGGTAGGTTCAAAACGGCTCGGAATGATTGATGGAATAGTAGGTGGAGAGAATGACCATGAGGGAATGATTGAAGCAATCCCAAAGAGAAAGGCAGAAGATGTAATTCAGGTAATTCGATCTGGAATGCATCGTACCGGCTATAACCAAGATGAAACTCAAATCGCTTCTCATTATCAACCGTTTAATATTAATTACCAATCTTCAATTGCAGATGAATTAACAAAGCTAGGGAAGCTAAAGGAACAAGGTATAATTACTGAAAAAGAATTCGTTAAACTAAAAAAAGACTTGCTTGATGGGAAGTCTCCAGTCCAATAATAAGAGTTCAATAAAATGCCAAGATGTATCTCATTTTTCGCATCTTCGATAATATCGATTCTGTCGATTATCACCATTATTTTCATTGCTGCTTCCATTTATAGTGTTCACCCTTTGTTGTCTCAACAGCCACCACCATCGACAAATTCTAATTCCTCTTGGATGATGGGCGCATCTATTCCAACAGCCCGATCTGAGATTGCTGGGGCTGCCTTGGATGGAAAGATTTACGTTGTTGGTGGGTTTGATAACAGTGGAAGAAGCAGCGATTCAGTCGAGGTTTATGATGTGATCGCCGACAATTGGACAACAGGAGAATCTTTACCTCAACCATTAGACCATACAGCAGCAGCGTCATTTGATGGAAAACTGTATGTAGTGGGAGGCGGATATCTGAACAGAGCTGACCTTTCAGATAAATTATTCATATATGATCCTTCTACTAAAAGCTGGACTGAAGGAGCAAATCTTCCTAGCGCTCGTGGTGCGCTAACGGCCAATTTCGTTAACGGAATTTTGTATGTAGTGGGAGGAGTCGATACAACTGTCACCTTAAGCAGCACCCTAGCCTACGATCCAGCAACAAATATGTGGACGGAGAAAGCACCAATGCCAACAGCAAGAGAACACCTTACGTCTGCAGTAGCTGATGGCAAGCTATACGTTGTTGGCGGAAGAAGTGAA
>JBOGPP010000207.1:0-1625 GCA_050748485.1 Nitrososphaeraceae archaeon
CAGCACCTTCACAATTCAATACATAAATGCTGATCTTCGATATAGTATAGTAATCAATGCAATAATTGCTTAATACGTATATCGTTTCTCCGGCCAGAAGGAAGAAAGTGATTAACCGAACACAAAAGTATAAAATGATATGTTGTCAGTACGAGGACGAATCTCTACTAGATGAGATTCAGCTTTTTCTGTCCTGATCAAATTATGTATACAAGGCCAATGGAGATCGACTACACTGGATCCTTCATAGAGGTGTACATCTCTTCCTATAATGTCAGCTTCAAGTGGCTTACCATCTAATAGTATCTCAAACTTACCAAATTTATCATCAGTTGTTCCCACTATGGCGTGGACCCTCTTTGCTAAATTATATTTCATAATGACCGCCGAATTTTTCTCTACCGTACCTTCTAGTGCCATTACACATTCTCTGGCCCATTTCCATTTGCCGCGTAAATAGACGACGTTGTCAAAGTGAGTGCCATTATCTTGGACAAAATTAATTTCATTGATCTTTACGGTTTGTTTGTTACCAAACCTCTTTAATCTAGAATAACCGACGCAGATCTCAGGTGCTATTTGTGGAAAATGCATACCATAGGTCTCGTAGATCTCGTCAGTAGGACTAATTTCAAATTTCTTGACATCAATGACTACGCTACTGTCAGTCTCTTGGATCAGTTCTAAAATTGGGTCAATAAATTCTTCTATACTCCCATAACCCGCATGTTCATAACGAAGAAATCCATTTGAATCAATTAAGATGTGCTTTGGCCAATACATGTTCCCATAGGCTTGCCAGGTCTTATTTCTAGAATCGACTCCAACAGGGATGTCTGTAATGTCGTATCTTTTCAATGCTTTATCAACGTTCTCCGTTTTTTTAGCAAATTCATATTCTGCGGAATGAGCTTGGACAACTTGAAATTCATAGTTAGATAACTTCCTTTGTAGTTCCCTCATTATTGGAATCATCCTCAAACAAAAGATGCAGGTATATGTCCAACAGTCAAGTAGAATTACCTTACCTTTTAATTCCTTAATAGACAGGGGTTCTGCATTATACCATTTGTCTATCCCGACAAATTCAGGAGAAGGTGATGCTGGGATGACTATCAATTCTCAGTAAGGTGATATGATTATTGTATTTATTACTATGTAATCATAGGTTTCAAACACCTATTTGGCCAGTGTCTCGAACTCAATCAACCATTCTTGTCACAATACTCGCTAATCTGATAACCGGCCGAATTAGAACAAGTCTCCTCACCTAAAACCATAATTTTACTGAAAGCAACCAGAAATTACATTTAGGCAGAATATTCCCTTTCGTAATTCGAATCTCCTAATAAAGGACAATAGTATAAATTGCCATGAAAATAATTATGACGGTATCTTGGTTTGAAGCATTGCTGCTATGCGTCTATGTATATTTTGATCCATGAACAAGGAAGCTTCTAACATTTCTCTATTCACATAACCCTTACTGCACTTGCAATTAACGAATTGAGAGAAGCATGCTATCACACAAGGCGGTCAAGTCAGATGCAAAGCAACCTTGGAAGGTTCAAGCGATTCTACCGTTTAATACGTTCGTATCAAATCTTTGCTCATGTGTTTGGATG
>JBOGPP010000208.1:0-5666 GCA_050748485.1 Nitrososphaeraceae archaeon
AGGAAATTACAAAGAACGGGTTTACAGCTGTCAAGATAAGCAAGACGTTAATTAACAAGGCACTGGATACAGATTTAGACACAGGATTACGCCTAGAGATCTATGGATGGGCATTGTGTTTTGCTCATGAAGACAGAAGGAAGATGATGTCTGCGTTTTTGAAGAAATAAAAATCAAAAACTTCCCTCAACTGTTAAGAGTTGATTGTGAAAGTGCTCGAGACTTCAAGTCAAGAGACATATGCAGAATATTATCTGGAATTAGGACTCTGCGTGGTATCTGATCGGCATTCCAGCAATATTGCCACCAAATTCCGAATCTGAGATCTCAGCATACAACGTCTTTGCCCTCTCTTTTATCTCTTTGAAACTATTGCCAGAAATCGTAAATTCGTACGAACGCACCCTACCACCCGAGACTTCGAACTCTAGCGTCACATTCATCTGAAAATAAGTATCCTCCATGTCTCAATATTTTCATCAATCTCACACTTTAGGTATTAAGAGATGAGAAAAGTATTTCTCACCAAATGTCAGCAAATGATCTGATACTATTGGAGCTCCCCATTCGAAGCTGGGTTTACGGAAGTTGTCTTAATGGATTGGTTTGTCAAGACATCAATATTTCATATCAATTGAGATAATTACAGATCCATTTCTTTGATGTGTTCCTGAGACTTATCATGAAATTGCTACACAGGCAAAGTCGAAGCGGATTGGTAGCGGGGAACATACAATCAAGTTTGATAGGGGTACGTGGCGGGGGACTCCGTCTGTGGTTAAAGTATTTGACTAGTCATATTATTACCTCTAGCTAATCTAATCCAAAATAACTGGCCGCAGATGATTATCCAGATGAATTGTCACCTCCAGGAAGGACAAAGCTTCCTACTGGAGCTGTAATCTTTATTGGAGTTCCAATTTCTAGATTTGCGAGCTTCTTTTTGAACGGTGTATCCCATATCCTCGTACTAATCAAGATGGATTCCTGCTCTGTCGGAGAAGAAGCGATCGTAAAGGACCGCACAGGTCCCTCTACATCCTCCTTAGTTCCAAGATCAATAGCGGCATAATGTCCGGCTTTGTAATCCAAGTAATGATTCTCCTGCTCGACATCTCCGCGACCAAGCTTGAAAGACATCATATCAGTGCCTGGATGTGACGTTACCTCCAACAATTTCAATTGAAACTTAGACGGTCTAATTGACACGATTAAATCATCTAATATTGTCGTTATGTGGCCTTACTAATTTTTTCATTGGCTATATCAGTTCTGCATTAACCTCAAATCTACAATAGTTCTTAATTGTTTGTTCGTTAATGAAATCATAATGGTAATGCTAAACTTCTACATAGACAGAGTCATTTTCTACCGTAACCTTGTATGATCCTAGCGGCTCTAGTTTCTGGGGAAACCAATTCAAATTGCCTGTTGTAACATCCCACTTTGAGCTGTGCCATGGACATATAAGCTCGCCACCATTAAGCTCACCCTCATGAAGCTCCGCTCCTTGATGAGGGCAGGTATTGTTTGTAGCATAATACTTTCCTTGAACATTTGCCACCAAAATATCTTTCTCGCCAACTACAAAATGTGTCATTTTTCCATCAGGTATTTCAGAAACATTTCCTACATTAATTTTTGCCATACCTTTGGTCTAATTTGTACCACTTGTACATATAACTTTCTTACTAATTCACTAGCAACATCATGTATCGCCACCAGACGTAGAAGTATTTATGTGAAACATGGTGCGTCGGATCAAATAAGCGGGCATGATCACTAGTAAAAGTATGACAAAGGTTATGACCATGTAAATACCTGCATTATGATGACTGCTTATGGAGTATACTCGATAAATCTGACTATCCGAAATAACAAGGATTAATCCACTAAAGCCCATCATCCCAATTAATGAAAATATTAAAAACAAGTTGAATGATTCTCCAAGTAGCCTTATTGTCATAAACACGCCTGCTCCAACCATAATGAATGAAATGTGTTGCATAGCATGGACATTCTCGTGGGTGGAAGCATAGTCAAAAATTTGAGGTATATGCCATATGAAGATGAGAAAACCGACGATAACTATCCAGCTCCACGGATGCGTGTTTAATCGGAAGATTGTTCGCAGAATTGCTTTCCAATATTGGATTGCATTCATGGTTGCTCTGGAAGGAAGGTGTAAGCTTCCCGATTTAGTCCTGCTTAGAGAGTTCTTTTCGATGCTTATCATGAATCTCAAAACGCGCTCGGCGACAAATACTGACAGGGCACCAATAGAAAAGAATAGCATATGTTCTATAACCATGTGATTGCCCAGATCTCTTTCCAGTTGTCCGAGTACTATTTCATTCAGTGATAATACAACAAGTAGTATGAAAACAGCCATAACTATGAAATCGTAAAAATGGAACACCTCCATCTATCTAGTCCGAATGTAATTCATCCCCTTTGCAATATATAGTACGGTATGTTCAGTCAATCAACAAAGAAATTATTGAAATTCTTTACTCTGTCTGATTATGATTTTTTTATAACTTTTATAGATAAATATTGCGAGATGTTTTGGATGGGAAAATTGTCTAATAATTCAGAGATAAAATATAATAAGCAAGGTTAATACGTGATACCAGTTGGATGCGCCAGAGCTCGTAGAAGCTGCAAAAAAAGTACTAGATGACAATTGGACTGGTAAATTTACGATACCCTCCGCAACGTTATATCCGCATCAATGGAGTTGGGATTCATGCTTTATTGCAATTGGAAACTCGTACTTTGATACGGATCGGTCAATGAAGGAACTCGAGTATCTATTTGATGCTCAATGGAAGAATGGGATGATCCCCCACATAGTATTTAACGAGAAGGAAAAAACTTACTTCCCTACTGCTGAATATTATGAGATTACGCGTTCTCCTAATGCCCCACAGCATATTGGGACATCCGGAATGACACAGCCCCCTGTGCACGCACTTGCATGTTTCTATATTCATTACAATAGTAAAGATCAAACAAAAAGCAAAGATTTCCTGGCAAAAGTTTATCCAAATCTCTTGAAATTCCACAGGTACCTTATGACTGAACGTGATCCCGAAAAATCAGGCTTGGTGACGATTTTTCACCCATGGGAATCAGGCCGTGATGATTCTCCTATTTGGGATGACGCATTAGCAAGGGTTAGCATAACCAAGCTTTCAAAATTCGAAAGGTTGGATGTCATCGCTGTAGGCGGAGCAATAGATACCATCCCTTCAGACGAGGAGTATAATAAATTCATCTTTCTTATCGATTTGATGAAGATGTATAATTACGATGAGAGAGAGATGTACGAAAAATTCCCTTTCAAGATCAAGGATGTTTCATTCAGTAGCATGTTATACGTTACAAACAAGATTCTGCTACATATTGCAAATATATTAGGAGAAGACTCACAAGAGATATTGGAATGGATATCGAGGACAGAACAGAATTTTTACAAGTACTTTTCTATTCCGTTAAACGGAAAATCCAATGTGTCTGATGGTCTCTTTTATGACTATGATCTTGTAATTGGTGATCGTATAGTCAAAAGAACTGTTTCGTCTCTTTCACCTATCTATACTGGGCTAATATCAAATCAAGATGCTGAGGCAATAGTTAAATGGATAAGTAACGCTGATTTTTGTGCTGAGTATGATACCATAGCAAGTGCAGATGAAAAGGAATCATACTTCAAACCCGTGACTTATTGGAGAGGACCGATTTGGATTAACACAAACTGGGCCCTAAGACTAGGCCTCTTGCGATATGGATACCTTGATAGGGCAGAACGTATACGGCAGGGTGTATACAGGCTTGTAGCAGATCAGGGATTCAGAGAGTATTATGACCCTACCACTGGAACAGGCCTCGGCGGCAAGAACTTTTCGTGGACGGCATCTCTTCTAATAGACATGATAATGATGAAAAGCAATCCTTTCTTAAAGCAATAGCTTTCCTTGGCAGTGGAATGAAGTAAGGATGGAACGAGAGAAAGTGCATGATGTGTTTTTTCGAGGAACTACTACTAACAAGAGTAAAATGTTTACAGCACCTATCCTATGTTCTACTACAGTAATATATGATTTTAAGAAAATTGTTGCTGCTTGATATGCGATATTGTTTACTATTGTTAAGTTAGATTCCATAAGTAGTATGCAAATGGTATGCAGATGAGAGGCTGTTATTGATCATGCTCTGCCTGGCGTATATTAATGATTCAATTTGATTTTTTTAATATCTATCGATTGTAAGGAGCAAATTTTAGTGCAATAATTACGTTGCATCTATATGTGTATATAAGATCGGTCTTTACGAAACTCTTTTAAGAATGATCATTGGTAGGAAAAAAGTGATAGTCAATGGTGTGTGAAAAGGAACCTAGTCACTCTTGCATAGAGGTATCACTGTTGTGGTAGATGTTCAGCTTGCAGGAGATTTGGGATTTGGGATATCATGGCTACTGATGGTTTTGACTGTATCGATACTTCTTGCAGCTAGCTTCTTTATATATGTCATACTATCTACCAGATCCAAGCACGCCATTTTGGCAGGCTTTGATAAGGCAAAATACGAACTAAATAAATATCACGCCGAAAGATACTGGGCTATTTTTGTAGGTGGTCTACTCATATGGTTGTGGTTTCTGGGTTATCCATGGATGCCGCCAGTTGCATCTCATGATGCTATTGAAAATCCTGATGGAGTACATATCATCAAGGTCACTGCGGGACAATGGTTCTGGCAACTTGAAGATGGAGGATACATGAAGAGTGACAGAGGAAGCGCTCAAGGTTCTCTTAATGAACAAGATGATGGATCTCATGACTCCTTACCTGAAGGTCAATCTCCAGCTCCGGTTAATGTGAAAGCTGGAGAAACTGTTAAATTCATTGCAACATCTCGTGACGTAAATCACGGTTTTAGTATACTGTCGAGTTCTAAAAGTATGGATTCGCCAATGATGCAGATGCAAGTTGTTCCTGGCTTTAATAATGAATTTTATTTCACATTCCAAAAACCCGGTGTCTATACGATTAGATGTTTGGAATATTGTGGATGGAATCATCCTTATATGATATCCCAGATAACGATCAACGCCGTATAATCACTGGAACACACGAAAAATGGGAGAAACAAATCCAGGCGTATTGCATTTAAAGTACGAGAAGGACGAGGGTCCTGCGCCTGAGTATCGTATCTCTAAGGATCTGTCCGATTTAACGTTAATGTTCATAGTGTCTTCTGTGGTGTACTTTCTAGCTGCAGGATCACTTGCTATCCTAATGAGACTTTTACAATCTGGCGTTCCTATCTTGCAAAACCAACAGTCGGTAGGCCTCTTTTACACTGCATTGACTGTTCATGGTCAAGTCATGTTCTTTGGATTTGTGTCTATGCTTACGGTTGGAATTAGCTATTATCTTCTAAGCAAATTTGCAAAGAAACCCCTATACAGTACGATGTTAGCAACGATCTCCTTCTCCTTATTGAATGCAGGAACAATTTTTCTCTTCGTATCAGGGACAATGTTCATTGGCGCCGGATGGTACAACCTTATGCCATTGACCTTTCACCCCGGTAACGGAGGGTGGAATTTAATATCAGCTGTAATATTTTTGATGGCTGATGTGATGATAGGTATT
>JBOGPP010000209.1:0-2079 GCA_050748485.1 Nitrososphaeraceae archaeon
GATGCAAAGATCGTTAGAGGAGACAAACCTTATGTCTTTGTCAATTCAAAGAAAGGACAAGGAGTTGAGGAGGTTGCCAACCACATTACCAAATACGTCCTATTTGATCAGCCACCAAGGGCTATTACTCCAAAGGCGAATCAGTAAATGCCTTTGAAATAACGTTTGATTGTAGTACAGTATACTTCTTAAAGAGGTGTGGGTGAATTGTTCTGTGGCAAGTAACGATATCAGTGGCTCTGGCGGGTCGATTGGCAGCTCAAAAGAAAAGATTGAGGCAGATATCTCCAATATTATCTCAGATGATACTAGCTCGCCAGATTTTTATATTCCGTCGGACACTCCACCGGAAGTTCTTGCGTATGGATCAGACCTTCAACAGTTGGAAGTGGGAAGATCAGGAAAGTTAGGCGCGCTCACTGTAAAATTAGAAGATGACAGCGATCGAAGAAAAACCATCGTCAGGGATCTCTATACCAAAGGACCTCTACATGCACAGCGTGCCCTTTACTTGGAGGAATCCTTACCTTCAATGGCTTACATGTACATTATGTCAACATCAGGGGGGATATTGCAGGGTGATAGATATAGGATGGATATAGCCTTGTCCAAGGGTGCATGCGCGCATATCACTACTCAAGGCGCGACTAGAATTTATCGAATGGAGCTGAACTATGCCACCCAGATCATTAACGTTGAATTGGGAGCTGACTCCTACTTTGAATTTATTCCGGATCAGATCATTCCGTACAGAAATTCAAGATTCTACCAGACTCTCAAAATGCGAGTGCATGACAGTGCTACGATGATCTATTCAGAGATGGTTGTGCCGGGTAGGGTCGCTAGCGGTGAGTCTTTTGAATACGATATATGTTACATGAAGGCTGTTGGTTTGAATCAAGTTGACCAATTGAGATTTACCGACATTGCAATTCTAGAACCGCGAAAAAGAAACCTAAGTCAATTGGGCATACTTAGTGATCATACTGTTGTAGGGAGTGTCTACCTACTCTGCCCCACATCAGCGGTAAAATCAATTAAAGAGGAAATTAATTCTACGCTGTCACTCAATAGCGATGTTATGGCTGGTGCTTCCATCATGCCGTACAATTCGGGGATGATCGTGAGAATGTTAGGAGATGGAGCAAGCGCATTAAGGGCTGCGATATTTGAGACAGTTCGAATCATTAGGAAGGCCATACTTAACGCGGAATTCAGCGGAATCAGAAAGGGGTAGTTGGATCTCCTACTTTCCTCCCATTGCGATTCTACTTATAGTATTATTGGTTACTGGTTTTCTTAGGTTGTTCAAGTGCAAATAACTGTCGACTGAATAAATTTAGTTAGAGGTCCACGATATATACACACAGGACGGGATGGTTGCAAGCGATGCGTTGAATTTTGGTATTTAGGGCTATGTTACCCCTCCTAAAGCTCGTTCGGCAATAAGTATTCATAGCAACAAGAAGAAATGAGGTCAGTGGATCATAAACAAACGAAAGAGCCTTAAATACGGAAGGATGCGGCAGCTATGCTCATATTGAATATTGCAGACCATTAATAACATCCTACATCAAATATCAAAGAAACCGTAAACACGTAGTAGCGCGGTAATATGATAATGCTTGTATAGATGGACGACCAACGAAGGACCAAAGGCGTCTTCAACTACTATTCATCATTCATGGTCATACTCTCTTTAATTTCCAAGAATTACCCCAAAAAAATGCTTTATTTTTTATTAGGATAAAACAATTCACAGTAATGATTATATACCTTTTCTTTTTTACTCCTATTAGTGACTACTACTTTCGCAGTTAAACCATGAGTGTTTTTCTGGAGATAAGAAACGTAGTACACGTTATTAACTAAATTGTTTCCTCGTTTTGAATGACATATCATACTTGTGTGCTCCGTTTCTGCTGACAGCCAGTTAATACAAAGTGGTTGATACTGCTTAAGGATGTCCACAAAACAGCTGACAAAAAATGGGAAAAAAGAATACAGAAATAAATGTAATTAAGAATCCGCAAAATCACGATCCGACATTTGTGTCAGATCCATTAAAAGATCTTATGT
>JBOGPP010000210.1:0-5515 GCA_050748485.1 Nitrososphaeraceae archaeon
TCGCCTTTTCACGAGACGAGACTATTCAACTATCTATCCAAATAATGAAAATTGAATGTTCTATAGGAAGCCATTAGACAATACTTATATACGTTTGAGTTTTTTATAGGATCGAACATGTCATCAAGAACAAACCTAGCTATCTTGGTCGTATTCACAGCATTCGCAATCATCGGTGCTACTATGGCGTTGTCGACAACAGGATTCTTTGACACAACAGGAATCTCAAGCGCATATGCACAGAATGACACTATGATGAGCGGTGACAACATGACCGGTGGAAACATGACTGCCGGCATGAGTAATATGACAAGTTAAGTGTTTAACGACACTAACATACCTTTTTTTTCACACGAGAATGGTTTATCAGGAAATTCACTTTATTTGAAAAAGCATTTTAGGGAAAGTTTGAAAACTGTTCCGTTTCCATTCTGTAATAGAGTAGTTTTTTCCTAGATTAACGCAAGAAACTACTAAGAGGCTTGAACATAAGCGAACGATTATCCATTTTATTATTTTTTACCAGGTTAGACCTCTTTTAGCAGAATATCGTATTTGACTTATCTATGATTGACGTCATTGATAGATTGATATTGCTAACCATACTAAAGATTATTGTTACTCACTTAGAGAAATGATATGTGTGACGGGTCGAAGGCGACCACTTTTCATTATACCTTTGTTGGGTTATCAAATTTCTCCACATGAAGTATCATTTAGAAGAATTTATCAAGAGACACTGAATGAATGTCCCTTTATTCCACCTACTTACTACCGGACTTGGCCGATGCACGGTTTGGTATCTCATGCGCAAGTACAGAGATGCGTATTCCATTCCGCGGTATTAAGTAGTCGCACTAGAATCAAAGTGGTGAAGGTAGTTTTATTTAGTTAATAGGACAATCACAGTCATAATAAACTAATCGATCAGGATATTACTTGGCCCGAACCAATATCTTCAAGAGTAACGAAAGATAATCAAGGGAACGACGAATATTAAACCATGCAATTTTCAAACAATATTTTTTTAATCCTGACTGATAGGAACTGAATTCATATTCAGATTCTTATCATGTCACAACAGAATTGCCTAGAGAAATTGTCTTTTCTATTTGCTCCTAATTTTATAGTTGAAAATCAATACAAATCACTACATCGATTCGATGGACTGACTCACGGTTCTGAAATAAAGGATAATACTACATTCGTCCATGCTTCCCCAATATTATTTAGGTTGTAACCACCCCCACCTAGTGCTATAATTCTACCATCACAATATTTGTGCGCTAACTTGTGTAAAGATCTCGATGCGTATTTATGAGACTCGGGGGAATATCGTAGGTGCGTAAGGGGATCTGACTCGATGCAGTCGGCACCACATTGTAAAATGATCAAATCTGGCTTCGCAATGTCGTCTATAAATTTTTCAACCTCCTTGAATGAAGCTACAAACTCTATGTCGGTTGAACCAGGAGCAACTGGCACATTAAGTTTTGTTCCTTCTGCCTCTCCCCTCCCTCTTTCCTCTCTTGATCCTGTTCCTGGAAACAAATATTTGCCATCTTCGTGTATGTCTGCAACAAAAGTCAATGGATCCGTTTCAAACTCATAATAGACTCCATCGCCATGGTGTGCGTCAATGTCAACGTACGCTATCCTATCTAGACCATATTTGTGTCTAGCAAATAATATTATAACCCCAATATCATTAAAGACACAAAAACCAGATGCATTTCCTCGATAAGCATGATGCAATCCACCAATGGGATTGAAGGCATGCCGTGATCCCTTCTTCTTCTCGATTACCGCTTCTAGAGCCTTCAGACTTGAACCAACAACTGTAGCAGCCGCCTCAAAGACGCCCTTGTATACAGGGGTATCACCGGCATCTAAATATCCAGAACCAAGTTGCGAGTACTGTTTAACTAGATCAACATATGATTTGTCATGAAAAGACAATATGGTCTCTTCACTGGCAGCAGTTGGGACTTCGATCTCGATCAGAGATCTGTCTGGAACAAGTTCCTTAAATTTATTCCAAAATGCCTCCATCCTATTATTATTTAGAGGATGAGAGCTTCCGAAGCCATACTTTGCTAGCTCATCTCCTAACAATACGGAAGTTTTACACACGAAAGCATTGTGATGCAGATGCGTTTAAGGTTTTGTCCTGTCAGATTATAAAATTACTCCATCCTCACATAATCCTGCCCCCGGTCAAATATTTATTAACATAAACCTAATCAATAAACGAATAAGGTGTTACAAGCGTCATATTGCACTTTTCACTTTTAGAGATGACCTTGATGCTTGGCGCTCTAATGAAATGTTAACTAATCCTCTTATTACTATTCCTTAAAAGTATGATAATTAATACAGGAAAGGCAATTCCTATCAGAAGCATAACTTCCAAAGTTAGCACTAGAAAAAATCCTATCATTATCAGCCAAACAACACATATAGTTAGAATGTAATCAACTATCTCACTCTTTACAATTATTTCCATTACTATCACACAGGCTCCTAAAGGGGGTAAGAAACGTAAGCTCATAATGCCTTTTTATATCTATGTTTGATAACGCCGTACCCTGTTCAAAATAGATGTATGGGGATAGTATCTATACCATATTGAGTTCGAAAAACTGACTACAGTACACGCGGGTTCCAAATTCATTCGATAGCATGTCAGCTCCATTCTTGAACAAAACGTCTACTTCTCTTGCTGAGATTAGCCCTACGACAAGCCAATGGTTGATCCTTGCCTCACGACTATGACCTCGTGACGTGCGTAAATGTGCATCAGCTGGAAAACCCTTGCTGGGATTATACGCCATTCGCTAGCAAAGAAACCGAGTCGGATTCCTTTATTGTCAAGTAATACTGATGCTTCTTTCAGAATTTTCAGATGATAATTGTTATATACATTATCATTCAACTATGCGCAATGAAATCAGAAATTAGGAATTTTCACAAAACAATAGTGACTCTTCTAGTCTTGATATTGCCAGCATGCATGTATTCTTTTGCACCCCTTTCTGCCCAGACTGACGGAAACAGCAATTCTGCCAGTCAGGATTACCAGGAATTTCAGTCGTGCCTCTCTGACACTGAGGTAGATGGTTATGCTTCCGAACAACAAATAAGGGATTGTTTTGCACCAATCTATAATACCGGTACAGGTACTACTACTGGTTCCGCTCCAAGTGATACCTCCTCCGGGGGCGAAGACGCTTCTTCCAGCCCCACTACCGGCGACGAGAGTGATGCTGCTGATGATGATGCTGATGATAACGGCAACTAATCTGAAAAACGCAGGGACACTGGTTCGGGATAATGGGAATTTCGGCAGCGAAGCGAAATCGGCTTTGTACAGAAATTAACACAAGGATCTAAGGTTAAATTCTCCCGTGTCTTTTTTTTGCCCTACAGATAAACTTTAACTTTGGATATTGATGTATAGCAGCAACTGATGTTTAACGCAGAATCTGCAAAGGACTAATTTAATACAAACACAGAAAACCGGCCTTAGGTAGCCAGCCTAAGACAGGATCCACATTTGGAAACCATAATTTGGCCGTTATTCTTCGCCACATCAGGAAGCAAAACCCATTGCAAAGTGTACTTATTCTGTTTTGGCAACAACAATATCAGCCCTCTAAGCGGTCATGACGTGAATTTCACCGATAGATATATCTTTACCGTTACTGTTCCACTAATTGATCCTTATATTCGATGAAGTATAGAAGTAAAATTGATCTAATAGCACAAATGTTACAAGTTGCTAGCGAAGGGCCTGTTTTGAAGACCAAAATGATGTACGGCGCATTGTTATCTCAGTCCCAACTTAAGGGATTGCTATCACTTACTCTAAATGCTGCGTTATTGGCGCATAACAAGGAGGAACAAACTTACCAAACTACACAAAAGGGCTTACGCTTCTTAGAAAGGTATAATGAACTATCAAATTTATTGGGGGGTCTTCCTAATCAGTAGAGATTCCGTTGCAGCATTTCTGACCATATCGTCAAACTACGCCTGAATTAGTTTTGGAGTTTTTGTTATGGATTCAAATCAATGTGGAAAGCGTAAGCATGCTAAATGCAGGCTTATCTTCTAATTCAGACTGTGTTTGGTTTTAGAAGGCCGCTTGATCGAAATGGAAGGCGAACAAGTCAGTGCAAAGCAAATTCCCGAGACTTTTGGGCAAGATGGCTAGCCGGAGGAGAATCAATTTGCTTTACGAATATCGGAAAAACCCCGGCAATCATGCTAGTGGTGAGTATGGCATACACAGCTACTCGAATCGATGATCAGGTAGTAGTCAAGGGTTACACACTCAATCAATAGTTGTGGGGCCAAAGTTAAAAGTAATTATGTTAATAGGATGATTCAGCGACTCCGTTAGACAGATTGGCGAGTAAGTTTTACGTCGGGTTTGAGTTACCTGTTTGGCTGGCAAAAACATTCAAAGTTATCGCACTTTACTTTCCATTCAGTTGGTTTCAACTTGTCTTTCATATTTTGACTTCTATTTGTGAACCCAAAATGTTGGGGTCTAGGTCATGAGACAAATTATTCGTCAATATCCTTTCGACCCCAATGGTGATTCATGAGAAATGGATATTGACTCGTTACAACTGGACCGCCCAAGGCATTATTGTTAAAAGGATAAAGCGATTAGGTAGATGACAAGGCGAGTAAAGAAAAGATATTAAATATAAGTAACAGCTGTCAGATAGTGGGGTAAATAGTAGTATGAAAAGAGTTGAAGCCTATGTATCATCAGAAAAGGCAGAAGCAGTATTGTCAGCTCTGGAATCGTCGAATTTTCAAGCGACGTTTTTCGAATCAAAAGGGATGGGAAAAGGTGAGAAAAGAGATCTAAGCTTCAAAGGCAGGACTATGAAAATGAGATATTCTACTCGAAACACTATAGTAACTGTCGTTGATGAGGATAAATTAGATCAAGTTATTTCAGCAATAAAGGAGTCTGGAAGCACAGGTACAACCAGTTCTGGGGTAATTGTAATTTCGCCTGTAGATGATTTGATAACGCTGTAATTCGTCACTGTCACCAGTACTAAAAAAAATGGAAATTTTGGAATTAGGAGAACCATTTAGGTAAATACCTCCCCGTTACAATGAAAGATTCCATTATTCTCAAAAAGGTGAAACTTCATGTTATTTAGAATGGCAAGCCTGCGCCAGTGTCCGAATGCCTTCTACAAAGAAGATCGTTGCGGTGAATGCGCTTGCGACCGTTCAATGATGTCTATTAATAGCTTGTTTAGATTGATCCTGTAGTAATCTAATTTATCGGGATCATACTTTTGTACTATTTGTACTGACTCTCCTCTGTTTATTCTGTTCACTATAACACTCCTGTGTACATATCCCGTTACAAATACATATCCGTTGATTTTTGCTTCGCGTAGAAAGTTGGTTCTAAGCTCGTGGCCACCGGCTTCACCCCAATATCCAGGCTTGATGCAGATCCATTCCATATATGCCGTAT
>JBOGPP010000211.1:0-10684 GCA_050748485.1 Nitrososphaeraceae archaeon
AAAGACATGATGACTTGTTTCGAATCCATACCACTAGACAGAGTCAGCACATCAATGACCATAAATTCAACCGCCGCTACTTTACTATCCCTTTACATTGTAGTAGCAGAGCAACAGGGTGTTTCACCCGACAAACTCAGGGGTACGACTCAAAACGATATTCTGAAAGAATACATATCACGTAATACTTACATCTATCCACCTCGACCGTCGCTTAGGTTGATAGGTGATATGATTCAGTATACTTCGAAGAAAGTACCTCAGTGGTATCCAATCAGCATTTCTGGCTATCATATGAGAGAGGCTGGGTCGAACGCCATACAAGAACTTGCCTTTACCTTTGCAAATGCCATAGAATACATAGATACCTGTCGGCATCGAGGGTTGGACATTGACTCTTTTGCACCAAGGCTTTCATTTTTCTTCTGCTGCACAATGGAATTTTTTGAAGAGATTGCAAAATTTAGGGCCGCTCGCAGAATTTATTCAAAACTTATGAAGGAAAAATTTGGGGCAAAAGACCCAAAGTCATGCCATCTGAGATTCCATGTACAAACAAGCGGTGAATCGCTTACTGCTCAGCAAGTAGATAATAACATAGTCAGGGTCTCTCTGCAGGCTCTGGCAGCTGTATTGGGGGGATGTCAATCACTCCATACCAATTCTCGTGACGAAGCACTGGCTCTGCCCACAGAGGAATCTGTGAAGGTTGCATTAAGGACTCAACAGATAATTGCCAATGAGACTGGAATTATAAAAACTGTTGACCCTCTTGGCGGCTCGTACTACGTTGAGGAGCTTACCGCCATGATCGAAGATGAGGTTCAAGAGTATTTGCACAGGATAGAATCCATGGGAGGAGCCCTTGCTGCAGTGGAGAATGGATACTTTCAAGATGAGATTAGAAAGAACTCATACAGATTGAAGAAAGAGATAGACCAAAATGAGAGAATCATTGTTGGTGTAAATAAGTTCCAAGATTCAAAAGACAGAGAACCTCAACTAAACTTGATGGATCCTGAATTAGAGAAAAAGCAGTTGTCAAGGTTGAAGGAATTTAGGATGTCGAGGGACCAATCAAAGGTAGACTCGACTCTTTCAGAATTACTTAAGGCTGCAGAAAGCGACAGTGAAAATTTGATGCCTTACATCATTGAATCGGTGAAATGCCATTCTACATTGGGCGAGATTAGCTCAGTCTTTAAGCAGGTATTTGGAGCCTATCTTCCAAAGATATCATTTTAACGATTGGGGGTTCAGGTTAGTCAAATCAACCTCGGCTTCTCTTTTTTTACCAAAAGGCCTTTAATGCGTTTCAGGAAGAGTCCACCTTAGTACTGCTTTGTTGATGCTATTCTCTCTCCATTTGTGCGTTGGATTTACTAGATGAACAATATTCTTCAACCAGATCAAGCACTGATGGCTAGGTAGCCGCGCCTATACACGTTTTGACCTAATTAACTTTAACCAATTTTTCTTGGATATACAAATTAATAAGAGACAAAATCATTTGGGGGTGGATATCGTTGCGAGTTGATCATATTGCTATTGTCGTAAAGGATCTTGAACTAGCTTTAAAGAATTTTAAGAATACGCTTAGTATAGATCATGTAGATTTGGAAGATGTTCCCACTGAAAAGGTTAAGGTTGCCATCTTAAAGCTCGAAGATACTAGGATCGAGCTTCTTCAGCCACTTGATGATAGCAGTCCCATATCTAAATTCCTCACAGAAAAAGGCGAAGGAATTCACCATCTTGCTATAACTGCAAATGATATTGAAAAGGATGTTGAACGAGCATCCGCTAATGGCGCGAAAATTTTAGGAGGGATTCGCAGCGGCTCTTACGGCAGAAAAATAACCTTCATTCACCCGAAATCAGTCAATGGGGTACTGCTGGAAATATGTCAGGCTCCTCCGGATGGCTGAAAAAACATATGGAGAGATTGCCCTATCTTCTCATACTTGAATAATAACGTGAAATTCTAACTCAGGATGTTTATAGCAGCACAGGATCTACATTCTAGAACAATTAACTCCTCCTCTCTGCAAAGAATTTTGAATTTCCCTGATCCGCATTTATTACAGATCGGGCATTGTCGTGCACCTTTCATATGTTCATCGGTATGTTAGATTGACCATCAATCTTTACCTAAGCATCTTTCTTTGAACCAGAGGTAGCTAGAACACGTTCCTGTTCTATTTGAGTCCTTTTCAATTTTTTTAAGCGTGATATCCCATCAATTTCTTTTATGAAAAAAGCCACAGGCGATGGAACAAGGTCTTGCCAATTACCGTTTCGAACAATTAAATTTCTAATTCGAGTTCCATTGAAAATCCTGTTCTTAAAGAAGGTAGGTGATCTGACTTTTACATTCTCTGGCAAAAGAAGTTGAACGAATTGATTGCCTGAATAAACTGCCGTGACTTTTGGAATCATAGATCTAATACCCTCAAACCACGTGTAGTTGTTATTACTATTAGGTACCGGAAGTAAGTAGCAATCAGACATCCTCAACCCACGTTTTTTTAGGCTCTCATGCACCATTGTAATTCTCTCTCCGGTGGTAAAGGGGTCGTTAAAGGAAAAATTAGCTTCCGGGCTCCCAATTGCCACAACTAGTTCTTCACACTCAGAAAGTATTTCTTCAGCTAGATTGAGGTGACCCAAGTGAAAAGGCTGGTATCTTCCAATCATTAACCCACGCTTAATCTCCATGACGATCTCTAATCCACCTTCCATTTGTCTAGATTAAGTTTTCCCTTTTCAATTATTTCAAACAATGGTTGAATTTTTCCAATTTTGTGATGCGCACTCATACCTAATCTTGATGCACGGCTCCATTCCTGGTTGTGTACATTGTCAGTCAGGTTGAGTTGGTCCCAAATCCTTTCAGCAGAATTTGGGATAAACGGTTCCAGCAATATACCCAATGATTGCACGGCATTGGCAGAGACATAGAGAGTGTTTGCAGACGTTTGTCGATTCTGCCAAGGTTCCTTTTTCTGAAAATATCTGTTTAGAGCAGTACTGAACTCGAGTATCTCTCTCATAGCTTTTTCGATCTCGTT
Organism: Nitrososphaeraceae archaeon; assembly: GCA_050748485.1. Lineage (GTDB taxonomy): Archaea > Thermoproteota > Nitrososphaeria > Nitrososphaerales > Nitrososphaeraceae > TH5896. The sequence goes on from JBOGPP010000211.1 coordinate 3,072, forward strand.
GTTTGAGATTGCAGTGCCAACGATGTTAGAAATACCTGAAATCCTGTTCACTATCGCAATATCAATATCATCGTAGGCGGAAGGTTCAGGAACAATTCCATCAAAGGCCGTCCTGATAAAGGACAGTGTTCGATGAATAAAATTCCCAATGTTTGCTATGAGTTCATTATTTATTCGTTCAATGAACACATCCCAATCGAAGTTTATATCTGTTTGAGAGTATGGGGTTACCCGGGCAAGGTAAAATCTCACATAGTCAGAGGGAAACAACTGCAAGAAATCCCTTAATCCTATGTACCAGCCTCTGCTTTTGGATATTTTTCGGTTGCTCAGCATTAAATGTCCCCTAGTAGGAATAAAATCTGGAAGTTTGTATTCATATCCAATTCCCATTCGGGTAGCTGGGAGGAACAGATAATGATGGTATACAATATCCTTTCCAATGAAGTGAAAAATCTCCGAGCCATTCCAAATTTCCTTCCCATTGTTACTCCCTGATTCCTCTAAAAAGGAGAGAAAACTTGAGATATAGCAGATATGGTTGTCAAACCATCCATAGAACACTTGCCCCGTGGCTTCCTTCCTTGGAATTGGCACCCCCCACGACAAGTCTCTGGTTATATCCCAGTCAACTAATCCCTCATCGATCCATTTCAACACATAACTTCTGACGTCGGACTGGAGATTATGGTTCGTAGTCAACCAATCCTTCAATTGTCTTGAGAAAGTTGAAAGTCTGAAAAAAAAGTGCTTGCTTGTTTTTTTTACCGGCACCCTTCCACAAATTCTACATCTTGGCTCCAAGATCTTGTCAGGAACCCTACCGCAATTTTCGCACAGATCGGAATACTGATTTTCGGAGAAGCAGAAAGGGCACTTTCCCACTACATATCTGTCCGGCAGAAACTTCTTGTCAAACTCACAGAAAAACTGGACAACGTCCTTCTCATAAATATGCCCATTACTGCAAAGTTTGTTGAAAATCTCTTGTGTTAATTGAATATTTTTTTCAGAACTGGTTTGGGAAAAGTAGTCAAAGGAGATATCCAAAGATCGAAAATCTTTCAGATCGCAATCTCTCCAGGTTTTTACATATTGTTGTGGTGTAATCGACTCTCTCTCTGCATTTATCAGGATAGGAGTGCCAAAGTCATCTGTCGCACAGAGATGATATACCTCTCTTCCAAAATGTCTCCAATACCGAGTAAAAATGTCCGCGGGTAAATAGGTCGACGCTATATGGCCCAGATGTATTTCTCCATTTGCATACGGCAATGCACTTGTAATTATAAGACTTTTCATGAGTTATCCTGCAACCAGTACTCAAGACGTGATTTGGGTCTTGATTTTAAACTTATCTTTGTCATAAGCTTACCTACTTCTATATTGAAAATGATGACCTATCAGCACTGTATTCCAAGTTAATACCAAATGCGTTCAGCGCGTACTCTGATACCCTACGATCAATATGCGCTGGAACGTCATACACCCGAGACCCTAGTGAGTCTAGTTTCTTTGCCAAATAGATAATAGACATTAGCTGGTTTGCAAACGACAATGCCATGACTTCAGGGGGGTGTCCTTCAGCACCTACTAGATTGATCACGCGACCGGAGGCGAGCAAATAAACGCGTTTGCCGTTTATCGAGAACAGTTGAATGTTAGGTCTAATCTCCTTCGGCGCTTGGTCTTGTGATTTCAAATAGTCAAGATCAATTTCAAAATCAAAATGTCCGGCGTTACACAGCATTACTCCGTCCTTCATTATATCTATGTGTTCCTTTCCAATGATTCTGCTACCCCCGGTGCACGTAATGAAGATGTCTGCGTAAGAGCATGCAGATATCATCGTAGATACTTCGTAACCTTCCATATGCGCTTCCAGTGCTCTGATAGGATCGATTTCTGTCACCGTAATGATTGCTCCCATCCCTCGGAGCCTGGAAGCAACTCCTTTTCCTACCCAGCCATAGCCGCATACAACTATGTGTTTTCCAGGTAGGAAGACTGACGTAGTTCGCATTAGTCCATCTACCGTGCTCTGTCCGGTACCATGGCGGTTATCGAACAAGTATTTGGTTTGTGCATTGTTTACTGCTATAACAGGATATTTAAGAGAACCCTTTGATTCCAATTCCTTGAGTCTTGTCACACCACTTGTGGTTTCTTCTGTACCTGCTCTAATCCTGTTGTCCCAGAACCGGTGTACCATAAAATGAAGCTCTGCTCCATCATCAGTAACAATGTCAGGCCTAAACCTAATCACTTTCAACATACTCTCGTTGTACTGTTTGTAGGATTCACCTCTAGTTGCAAAAAGTCGAACCTCTTGGCTCTTTAAAAAACAAACGATGTCATTCTGAATTGACAGCGGGTTAGCAGAACATAGTGCCAGTTCTGCGCCAAGTGCTTTCAGGGCCATGACCAGCACAGAGGTCTCTTTTGTTATATGGAGGCAGATACCAAGTCTTATTCCCTCCAACGGTAATGCTTTAGGTCTAGAAAAGTCCTTAACAATATGATCGATAATCTTCATCCTTGACTTTGCCCATTGATAAGATTTTTCACCCTGCAATCCCAATCTAGATCTAGGAGAGTTACCTGTCAACTTATGGTAACTTTGGGAGATAGATTGATTAATAAATCATCTCAACGCATTTATTAAATTAAAGGATTCAAGTTCGTATTTGGTAGAGTTTGACAGTAAATCTATCGAGGTCTCATTGAGCTTTGGATCACCTGTTTCTACAAAGTCACGAAACATAGCATAGCTCGCACGTTCAGATCTCAAACTACTTATGTAAAGATCTAGTGCCTCAAGGTATTTCTGGGGCGGCTTAAAGCCAGAGGCTTTGTCCACCAAAAGATCATATTGAGGTAAGAAGGAATCGGTAATCGTGACGAGCTCCCGATCATCGTATTGATCTCTTTCCCACTTTTCGATTTCTTTGTGATAGGTTTCAGTAACACCAGTTGTAGCATTAACCAATGAATAGTAGCTTTCTAGGAATTGCTTCTCCTCCTGAATTTGTGAACTCGAGACCGAAGTTAGGTATATTCCAGCAGATGCCAGGGCCAGTATTATCCCGATTGCAGTAAAGGTCTTAGCTCTCTTCTTCGACACATCATTTCGTAAACTAGGATATCTATGATATCAAAAATAAATGTTCCATTTTTATGGGCTTCTTGAGGCAATTCTCTGGGATCTCTACCCATATCCAAAGAATAGGAATTGCATTTTGCTGCCACTTTTATCTATCGTGCAATGATCAAAAACTACGCTTCTCGATTTTCTTCCAGAATGATCCTCCAGCGCGGTCCATCAATTCAACAGAATACTTTTCGAAAAGTGTAGCCCGTATTTCATCTGACTCTCTGTACTTTAGCTCAGCTCTGAGTTGATCTCTTTTAGAAATCATATCAGTCACTTCTTGAACTTCTTTATCAGAAATTTCAATTAATTTCAATCCAAGCAAGTCCATTATTTTATGGTATGTACTGCCTGCTACTGCTGCAACTTCTTTGCTTATTCCATTGGAGAGTGCCATTTTATTAATACGTGTTACAAACTCCAAGAATGCCTTTAATGCCAAAGATGAGTTTAAATCGTTCTCCAGCGCCATTTCGAATTCCTCTAGTGATTTTCTTGATAGCTCCCCTATAGCGTCAAGCTCTTCAGCATTGTGAGTTCCTCTTGCTGATCTCAACTCCCAGCCGCAATTCTCAATAGTATTCCAAGTATGCTTCAGTTCATCTAATACATCTACCCTATAATCGAGAGGCTTTGAATAGTGGACCGAATAGCAAAAAAGCCTAATTATGTTTCCTCCCCAGTCGTCAAGTGCGTTTTCAACGGTGATAATATTACCTATAGACTTGGACATTTTTTCATTGTTAAATGTTACCATCCCACAATGAAGCCAGAGCTTTGCAAAAGGCTGATTTGAATATGACTCAGATTGCGCGATCTCATTTTCGTGATGCGGAAATATAAGATCGTTTCCACCTGAATGGATCTCGATAGTGCTTCCAAGATATTTCTCTACCATTGCAGAGCATTCTATGTGCCATCCGGGCCTACCTGTCCCCCATGGACTAGCATAATATGGTTTGGAGGAAGTGAATTTCCATAGAGCAAAGTCCAAAGGATGCTCTTTGGAATAATCTACTTCGATCCGTGCGCCTGCTACTAAATCTTTGAGCGTTTTTCTGGAAAGTTTTCCGTATTCTGGAAATGAGCTTACCCTGAAATAAATGCCATTCGTTGTGAGGTACGCATGACCGGTCTCCAGTAATTTGTCTATTATGTTTGTCATTTCAGCGATGTTTTCGGTCGCTTTCGGGTATCTGGCAGCCTGAAGTACATTCAACCTATCGAAGTCCTGTTCATACTGAAGTATGAATTTGTGTGCAATTTCTTCCGGACTCGATGCTTCCTCTTCTGCCTTTTTAATTATCTTATCATCAACATCCGTAAAATTCTGCACAAATGTCACCTTGAAGCCCATACCTCTTAGGAGTCTGTTAAGTAAATCAATTATGATTATGGTCCTAGCGTGCCCGATGTGGGACTTATCATAAACCGTAACGCCGCACAGATACATTCTAATAAGACCATTCTGATGAGGTATTTTTTCAATATTTCTTGTAAGTGTATTGTAGAGTCTCATAACTGTGATGTTTGCTAACGTCTAGCTATTCTCTACTTCAATGTATATTTGATCCCCAATGACTCTAACTTCGTAAGTAGTCAATTGAACACCATCCAAATAATCTAATAGTTGGCCCGTTTTGATATTATAATGCCAAAAATGCAACGGACATTCAACTACTTCACCTTCCAATTTTCCGGGGGCAAGTGAACCATCCTGGTGACGACATATAGCATCAATCGCATAGTACTTTCCATTTGCATAAAATAGGGCTATGCGAGTTTCTCCAACCTTCACTTCTTTACCCGTGTTCTCCTTGATATCCCCTGCTTCTCCAACTTTTACGAGAGTCATTACCAAAATATTTCCTAGATGTGTCTTACGATGTATAAAAACATATGAATCTAACTAGTGCGAGATAACACGCTAAAGATTTCCTTAAAGAACATTTTACCATCTTCCTAGGGGTTGTCAATCTATATAAGGATGAAGGCGCCTTTAGTCGTTATTGGACTCTCAAGGCCAGGACCAAAAAAACACACAAAGTTCAAGGTCATGCGCTCTGTGCTCCAAGAACCTGGACCTTGCTAAGGTGGTCGCACTGTGCGACGATTGCTTGAAACTTGCGGACTGCTGCATCGGCTTGGAGAGGGTTTCTGAATCGGAATAAAAGGCTATTCCACTGTTTTAAGCGTATCAGTGACTGTTATGACGCCAATCACTTCTCCTTTTTCACTGACCAAAACGCATTTTGAAAACCTTACAAGAGGAATAAGTGCTTTTGCAGGTATCGAAATATCAACTATTGGAGGCGGCGGGTCCATTATCGTCGATACCGTCATCCGTCTTATGTCTCGTTGATCCTTTTCGATCATGATTCGTGCCAATAGATCTTCACTTACGACTCCTACCAATCTAGAGTCTTGAAAAACTGGGAGTTGGCTAATCGAATGTCTTCTCATCAATTCAATGGCGTCATGGAGTGTATCATTTTTCTGAACAAACATCAATGACCGGCTGCAAATGTCCCCAGCTTTTATGGACGACTGTCCTTCAAGTGAATTTAGTACTTCAAATATCTTTCTGGCTGTCTCATAGCTGGGTCGACATCTTCCAGATTCGATCTGGTTAATCATCGAAGTGCTGATTCCTGTGTGCGCAGCCAGGTTCCTCTGAGTAAGTCCCAGTCTTATCCGCAATTGTTTTATATACTGTAGACTTGGAAGCATAGGTTATTTGCAATTATTTTGTAGCGTTCACTTATAATCTATGTCTAATAATTAATGCCGTCTGCATCAAGTTTGATAACCTTATATTCCATTCATGTTGATGTGATATGTTTTGATTAAATGTCCAAGAGCCTTACGTCAGAAAATAAATGGGATTCGGTAAGAAGATATAAACTCACAAGAATGATCAATGAGCTTTCAGGTATTTCTGGACACGGTACTGAACTTGTTACTGTTTATATCCCTCCTAGAAGACCTATTTATGATGTAATTGCCCAACTAAGAACCGAAGCAGGAACGGCCTCTAACATAAAGTCGGATTTGACTAGAACTCATGTTCAAGACGCATTGAGCAGAACAGTGGAACAACTCAAACTATTTAAAGAGACACCAGAAAATGGGCTGATAATATTTTGCGGCGCGTTACCAACAGGAAAAGGCATAGGAACTGAGAAAATTGAAATATTTCCGGTTATGCCGCCAAAGCCTGTTCAAATCCAGCTTTACAGGTGTGACGACCATTTTTGGACTGATCATTTGAAGGACATGATGAAGGACGACAAAGCCATGGGGCTTCTAACAATTGACACTCAAGAAGCAGGGTTAGGAGTATTGTCCGGTGATAGGTGGCAAGTAGAGGACACCTTAACTTCAGGTGTATCTGGCAAACATAGACAAGGTGGTCAATCAGCGCGCAGATTTGAACGGCTAAGAGACAACGAGCTAAACGAGTACTACAAAAGAATAGCGCAACGGGCACATAGGATTTTAATCGATCAACATAAGGTCAAAGGCTTGATTGTAGGAGGGCCAGGGCCTACCAAAGACACCTTTCTAAAAGAAGAGTATTTGGACTATCGACTCCAAGGCAACGTCGTTGCTGTCCTTGATACTTCATATTCCGGTGAAGAAGGTGTGAGGGAGCTGGTAGACAAGGTCAACGAAGAAGGAGTCATGGATGGATATCGGTTGATGGATGAGAAAAAGATCGTAAAAAGATTTATGAAGGAAGTTTATTCCGACAAGGGATTGGGGATATATGGCATCAATGATGTCATCAATTCCCTACGAAATGGAATCGTAGAACTTGTTATAGTTACGGACGACATTTCAATTGTAGTAGTAGAGAAGAAATGCAGAAAATGCTCGAATCGCGACATTGATTTTGTAGAAAGGCCACATTTAATGGCGACTAGACAAGAGTTGGTCTCTAGTTCATGTAGAAATTGCGGAAACGTTGATCAAGAAATTAAAGAGAGCGACATTGTAGAATACTTGGAAGAACTTGCGAGTTCAACAGGAGCTCAAATGGAAATAATATCAGGAAAATCTGAGGAAGGGGCCCAAATCTCCAGCCTTGGAAAGGTAGGCGCAATCCTCAGATTTAGACCGTCTGGCGACCAATCAAGTGCTTCAAATTATTGAAGCAACATTCATCATCCGCCATTTGATCCGCTACTTAGGCATGTGTATATGTATACTGTTTTGCAGAGTCCAAGCAGGTCGATAACCTTTTAGATTATAGATGTGGTATATTCTCCGAAGATTATGAATCTCTGTTACATTTGCAACTCGAAGACTGGAAGTAAATTTTGCCCAGTATGCAATCGCCCGGTTTGCAAGAACTGCATGAAGAATTTCCCATTCTCAGAAAGTTTATGCTTAGAATGTTCAAAAGAAATAAGAACAGGGCTAGGGGGTGTTCGGAAAGATGAAGAGATTTTTTAGAGTG
>JBOGPP010000212.1:0-2499 GCA_050748485.1 Nitrososphaeraceae archaeon
TGTATGTTCTCTCCATTTGGCTCCTTTATATAATCGTCAAGCTTATTGCTTACTCTTTGGATATTTCGCTCAGATTTGTCCAAATACGTGTCAGAATCAAAGGAATCATGAAGATCATATACAGTAGTCCTTGCCATCCCTATACATAAGATTATAATACATTATTCATATTTAATTTATATCGGTCAGCACAATCAAAATCGAAATTGCTTCGGAATCACTAGAATTTTTGAGCGCTTCGCGAGGTATGATATCCATGTTAAAAACGCATGCAGTTATGTACTAACATACTCGCGCAATGAAATAGATTATATGAGATGCAGTCATCCGATCATGATATCAAAGACGTTACCAATAGACTCCCTAAATATATCCATAGACAGCTAACGCAATTGATCTCTACAGAAAATGCTATCAAAATTGTAAAATATATACAATATCAGAAAACTAAAATTAATTTGTCAGATAACTATAGACGTAGTGTAGTTACATGTTTGATTACCCTTTCTAGGTTTTTTCAGAATAAGAGTTTTAGTGAACTAGCGAGATCCGATTTGATAAATTATCTTGATAGTTTACGAAAAACTGAAGATGCTGATCCCGCACACAAGTGGATTGGCACTCATAATCTTAGACGACAGTTATTTTTAAAATTCTTCAAATGGTTATATTTTCCTAGTGAAGAGGCTATAAAACGGCCAATTCCGGAAATTATGCGTGGTATCTCTTCATTAAAGAGGAAAGAGCAATCGATTTACGAACCTGATGATTTGTGGAGTCCAGAAGACGATCGTATATTTTTGAAATATTGTTCTGATAAGAGAATTCAATGCTACCACACTATTGCTCGAGATACATCAGCTAGACCGAGTGAGATTCTAAAGCTACGAGTCAGAGAAATCAACTTTAAGCTTGCTGGAGACAAAGTCTATGCCGAGATATCTGTTAATGGAAAAACAGGCAGTAGAACAATTCCACTTTTCAGTTCTATTCCATTCATGAAAGATTGGTTGCATATCATCCGGGGGGAGGAGATTATTTTGCATGTGACTCAATAACAGATTAGACAGCTAACAAGCTATTTTATTATTTATTCAAATTGGAACTATGGATAGATTATCTACCCATTCAACGATTATTTACAACTTTTAATGTGACCTTCAATGATAGCCGACTTCAATTTAGTGTCGCTCATTAGAATGTGGAAAGGCCGTCATGCATGAAGACATTTGTGATGTTGAGTTTACTAATAATTAATGGGTAACTAGTTTTAATTGCCGATGTGTGGGGAAGTATCTAGCGCAATTTGAGATGCTGCCGATTGAATGTTACTAAAAGATATTCCAATTTAATCTTGACAGATCGAGTGATGGCGAAATTAACTTGGTCCCATTGAGGAATTCAAATAATCACGCAGTAGCAGCATTTGATGCAGGATTCTGGGCTAACTTTAGAGTTGTAAATTCTCAGTCAGGGACCGAACCATAATAATTGTCACAAGGCCTAATGAATCAACGAATTTTCCCTATTTTTCAGAACAACATGGAACGACAAACTCTGAACAAGGTTGAACACCATGACATTCAATTCAAAGTCCAAATTTAATACTAATAAATGTTAACAATGATCAATTTGTTACATTTATTTACATAGAGACTACTGTCTTTTGGTAACTATTATTTATATATGAAAGATGATTAAAACTCACAAATAATCAAACACTATATTACTACAGAATGGTGAATAAGAATTCATACGTACTGTATTTAGGAATTTTAGCCATGACAACTATGAGTAGTTTCATGGCTATATCTGAAACACAAATGGTATTCGGAGACATATGCAGCAGCTCAAGCGTATGTATAGCAACAGGAGGCGATGGTGGTTCAGGAGGAGAAGGCGGTCGGGGAGGAGACACAGGAGACGCCTTCGGTGGAGAAATTGGACCATCCGGTGATTGTAATGCAAAAATAAGAGACTCAAGCAGTATTGATGGTGAACCTTCGTTTGATCAGTCTGGCAAAAACATTGGACGTGATTGTACTGGGAGTACCGGCAGTAATGAACACCGTACTGGTAATGGAGATCATAGCGGTAATGGTGGAAGAGGAGCAGATGGAGGCGATGGGGGCGACGCTATTATCGGTAACGATAGAAGAGGTCGGAACTAGAGCATCGTTAATGTAGGTCAAAAAATAAGAGAGTGTACATACATATTCTCTTTTATCTTCATTTTCATAGACGTAGGCATTTCCTCCGGATTAATTGAACGCTACTCTGAACACTGATTGAACGCTAGTAAGGCAATTCATTTTGAACGAACTGAACATTCAATATGTTCAGATGGTTTTTTGGCGATGACCGATTTTGAAACAGATCTTAACACTCTGCTATATTAGTTCATATTACCATAATGCCTACCCAACTATGACTTTTAATGAGTTACGAAGGTTCATCAAAACCTGTAGAAACAGGCAAAGAGTACACAGTAGACATTAC
>JBOGPP010000213.1:0-11723 GCA_050748485.1 Nitrososphaeraceae archaeon
CTTCCTCTGAAAAGAAACCATTCATGATAAGAGAAAAGGATTGTATATTTTGTATGGCATGCGAAAATGTCTGTCCTCCACAGTGTGTCAAGATATTCAATAAAGGATAACATTAAGAATCAAATAATCCAAAACTGACCTAAATCAAATTACGAATCTAGAAAGGATCCAATTCCTCCTAGTCCGGTTTTGTGTGCAATGACACTTTCTGCTCCAAGAGGGGGGATATACAGCCGTATTACTTCTACCCAAAACCAGAATTTATTGATATATCAAATGACGATACAGCCTTGAACTTTCATGCGATTTCTAGTTGGCCAAATTCAGTCAAGGTTGGGTCAGTTACCCTAGTTCTTTCTTCATAGATCAGAGTATTCAATCATCATCCCCGCGCGCAATCTCTATTTTTATGCGATATTACTTAACTGTATAATTATATTAATTAAACCAGTCAGATTTCATTACTCTCTCCTTTAAATATCGTTCTTAAATCAGCTTCGATGTCATGTCACTCGAGAAGATAGTCGCCAGTATAGCAGCCACGGGAATGGAAGGAATCAAAAAGACAGAACTGCGGCGGGAGATCCAAGAAGTAGCAGAGCTCGATTTGATACTCCAGGAATTAGTCAGAACTCAGGAAATATTCATTGAAAAGAAAGGCAATTCTATCTATTGTTGGCACAAGAACTATTATCTGCAGAAACTATTGAACACAGATCAAAAGTTTTCGCTTTTATATTCCTCAATAAATTCCTTGCAGGATTCATTGATCACTAGATTCGATTCAATCGGTGAAAGGTTGGATGAAGTTAGCAGAGAAGTCGGTGAAATTAATAAAGAAATACGGGTTCTAACAAGTTTTGAACAGAAAGATGCTGGCACAAATGAACTAGTTCCTAAAGAGCAAATTAATGCAACCAAGATCAATTATGACAATTTCAAAGAGCAACTTGATCACGCATTAGCGAGCGCATCAAGTTCCATTGGTTGGGTCGAATTATGTAATTTAAGAAAAAATCTTTGCTCTAAGATGAATATCTCTCGAGAACAATTTTATCACTCGCTTGAAGAAGTAGTTTCCAGTAACTATGATAAATACGAACTTTCCACTGGTGGAGAGGAAGGAATACAATTAAGAGGATTAGTACATGGGTTCGTGAGGTGTATTTAGAATGTATCCATACGGCTTGAAGCGTAATCCTTATCACAGTAGCCCTACTCCTAGGTTTTTAGATTCAGCCATTCTCGGTGGAGAGCGCCACAAGGAAGCAAAAAGTGCAATCCTTTCATGTATGCACGATCTTTGCTCCAAGATAGCTCTTTCAGAAAAAGACCTTCGTGTCGTCACAATAATCCAAGACGTCGGTTCTGGCAAGACCCACCTTGCGCTTCATATGCAGACGGTTGAAGAGATGTCTGCAAAGTCTGTAATATCATATGTTGATTTTTCACAAGTATCACCTAGAAGCAAGAATGTTATACTATCTTCCATTCTGGATGGCTTCAAAGAAGGCGATTTAGAGGCCTTACGAACAACACTGATCGGTCTGATGATGGCTTCACTACATGACAGAGAAAAGGCAAAACTTGTCAAGAAAATATTCAGGCATGGTCTGCTAGCAGAAATCAAAGGCGAATCAATCGACGACAAGATCGGACTGTTACTTCAAAAAAGAATTAAGATTAGAGACGAAGATACCTTAAGTGAAATACTAGGAAGGAATTTCACCGAATTGGAAAAGCAATTTATATACTACACTCTCAATGACGAAGTAAAAAATTGGGTTAGCTCAATCGAATCATTGAGTGACATGTTGGAATTGCTCACATCGATTATAACTCTAAATCAAAAGCTTCTTGATAAGGTGACTGTATTTGAGTTCGATGAATTTGATTCAGAAGGTGAATCGATGGAGTTCATCAAGGCTATTATTAACTTTATCCTTCCTTCAAGCATGATTTTGCTCATTATGACACCTGCCTCATACGACGAAATAAGGAAAAGGAATACCTCATTGTATGATAGATTGGAGAAAGCAAATTACAAAATTGATCTTGCGGGTTCGAATACATATAGCGAAATAAATGATATTGTTCTTGAATACATGCGCTCTAGCGATGCTACCGGTGAATTTACCTTAGAATCTGAACATGATCTATCTTCCAAGATCAAAATTATTTATGATGAATTTCCTGATTTCAGAAACGTTCGTTCCATGATAAATATCCTCTATCACGCAACAGAATTAGCTGGCAAGCGTGCTGCCGGAAGCATCGACGAACAGGCATTGGATGAGACAATAAAGACAGCGTTTCCGGGATTGAGGATCAAAGGTAGTATAATGTCAGTCCCAGTCTCAGACTTCATGAAAATCAGAAGGATGTCCAATAACCTTCAAGAATTAGAAGACCGGGTAAAGAACGCAGTACGGGATCTTGTTCAATGTACCGAAGGCGAAAGTTCTTTAGGTCCTTTTGAGCTGTCTGAAGATACATCTGAGTTATTTGATGTGTTGTATCGTGATTCTCAGGGCGATAAAGTTGCTGTTTCAGTTGCTCTTGATAAGGAGAAGTCATGCAAGATTAATCAAGGGATTACAAGGTCTCAATTTTCAGGTCATGTTAATAAGGTCCTGATCTTGTCTGATAGACCAAACCAATTTGATGCACAAAAAGAAATTGGTCCGCAGGTGAAAAATGTTAATATGGATGGCTCGAAACTGATTGATTTGATTTATTTTAGTTCAAAATATAGAGATAGCCAGATCTCTGATGAGGATCTTAAACGAGCCTCCATGCTCGCAAGATCGATAGAGCTTCCTTAACCATTGTTGACCTCTCAAACAGATCATACTATCATTGGAAATATATGCTTCCAAATGAGGGCCGCATGAAGTTATTAGAACTCTTTTATGTGGGTACTGCTTACATGCTGTGTTGAAAGAGGGAAATTTTGGCGAGTGGCCCGGTCAAGACAACGTCGAAGACTACGAACTTGACGGTTCAATCGCTTGCAACGTCTGTGGAAAGGATGCGGATTTCGTAGTTCAACTTGAATTAGTGTGGGACAGGAGCAATTATAGTCTAATGAATTCGCTTAACCAGATGCCCTTCTATCTTTGCAAAGCACATGAGTACATTTATGAGAGAATGCAAAATAATATTGAACTGACAGAATACTTTCGAGAGACAGTAAATGCAAACCGTTAATGAAAATTGAATTTAAGCTGCCCCTTTCTTAATAATGAGCAACAAAAAGAAATTCTCCAGCTACGACGATTTCTACAGGAATCTACATACTAGCGGTGCTTCAATTATCGAGTTTAATAAAAGAACAGCACCTTGCATTTACCTTGATAACAACCAGTTCAGGACATTTATCAACCATGGTGCTGGCAAGAAAATGGCTGTAGATACGAATCTGGATATCTATCATAACGGGAAGGATGTTTTTGTTCAAATAAATTTGAAAATAATGGACACGGCCTTTGAACACTCCTTTTTGTTTCATGCCAACGAAATGGTAGCATTTTTTAAGGTGATGTTGGAAAGCGCGTTAATTGTGCTATCGCCAATTGATCCATCTTTAATGTCTGAAAATATCTTTGCAATACAGCTGCCAAAAAAAGACAGATTGGAAGAGGCTTTCCAAATAATTTCAAGATACACAGACAAGACAGGACTTGAATAATGGGAACGGACCAGCGCAGTCAAGGCAGTTACCTTTCATACTGACTGACATGCGACGGCCGGGATTTGAACCCGGGTTACCAGATTGGCAATCTGATGTCCTAGACCAAACTGGACGACCGTCGCATCTTACGAGATTTATGAAAGACTCTTTAACAACCTTTCGGTGCCTTGAAATCGAAAAATGTACCGAGGAATACTCGTGCAATCTTGTACCTGAAAAAAGTGTAAATCATAGATATGGGTAACAAACAGACCGAGATATCGGCAATCAGGATTGGGACCCTGAAAAGCCCTCCATGTGTCATGCAGCCTGTACGCAAATTGTTGAACTCTCTGATCCGTTGAGAATTCGTGACTCTAGCTTAATAAAATGAGAGTCGTGTAGCCCCTTTTCTCTGTCACATAAGAATCTTGAATCTCTTCCACTATTATAGTAATGGAAACCAGATCGCCACTCTTGCATTCTGTCGTTTCTAATACTACCATATCCTTAAGTATGTCTCCACCGACAAAACTCTCATTACTAGCGGAGTAGTTTACTTCATTTTCCGAACTTAGTAGAAAAACCTGACCTTTTTGATAATTCCCGATTCTAACCATTCTTCCTGGTCTAGGGACCGCATTAACGGTTAAGGCAATTTTTCGTAAAGGTTGTTTGACAAATCGCTTGGCAGATCCGACAACAATCTCATAATCAAATGGGTATCCTGCAGTATACTCCGCCATCTTATTTATGCCATCATTCATTATTATATCGACTTTCTTTATGTTAAGACCATACTTGAAAATCCAGTCAGATGTTGTTCGCTCAACCAAGTCGATGCTTTCTTTCCTTTCGACCGATTCTGGGGCACTGAGCTGATATCTATCAACCCAATCCTTGTAATCCCTGCTAATGTCGCTTATAAAGTCCGAGCAAGTTACTTGATAGTCCTGGACGCTAGAGGCCCGTTCTGATGCAGTGTCTCTAAATACCAAAGCTAGTAATCGAATATATACTAACTTAGCATCTCAATATTAAGATGAATGCAACTAGATTATGGTTGTGACTTTGGAGAAACCATTGAAGCTATGACAATAACCTTTTCGGCATTACTCCAGGATCTTAGATCTAATATCGATCACAACAGACAGGTTTTGGAAAGTTCTCTAAGGGCTAATCCTGGACTAGCTTTTCAAAAAGTTAACGAGATAACAAGGTTTGTTGGATCCAGGTACCACCTAAACCTGCAGATACATTTCCCTGACCACAGAAGACTGTCTGTAATTGATTCCTATGGCACCGAGAACCTGGGGGTCGTATTCGACAAGCATAGAAAACGGTTTCCCATTGAACGCGAAACTATAAAGCAGAAGGCTCTTGAAATGTTTGCTGCCTCCAAAGCTGATGATGCATATATGTACGAAGGCAAGGAAGGTGTGCGGATAACCATTGCCGAAGGCAGGTTAGAAATTCTGCCAGGATCCATTCACCTGTGGTGTAATGTGGAGAAGGATGGAGTAAAAGAGTTTGTGGACTGGTTATTTGAGAATGTGTATAATTTTAGCAATCCTCCCTAGTCAGTTATGCTGACGTATATTTAGGGATAACTTCATGGCTATCTAATAGCCGGCAGTCGACTCTCATCTTCTGTATCCCACCATATCAAATGTGTATCGTGTGCTGCTGTCAGAATCGCCTACATCGGCTTTAATAGGTAATGGAAATCCATGGGCGATCCAAATCTTGCTTACTTTGGACGGGAGATCATACTGCAATACGTAAGAATCTACTGTTGTTCCATTGACCATGATCGAATCTTGTCCTGTAATTCTAATCGGCGCTGTGAGAGCGCCAGAAACTACGTTGTCCCAAAGCGCTCCTGGAACCAAATATTTAGGTTCCCGTGCGAAATTACGAATATCAAATAATGACGATTCTATGATCCTATAAACATCAGCCAAATCTCCTTCAGGCATCTGCCTGTTGGTTAAATACTCTTTTGAAAGAAGGATACTCCCCGTATAATCGTAGGAACCATTGATTATGTTAAAGTTTGCTTTCCAAGAGTCATTTCCTTCTTGAATGAATTGAATAGAAACAGTAGAATTCTTTAACGATAGCGCGGTGGGACTAGTTGAGGTTAGAATGTAGTTTATGCGCGTATTATTTCTTAATCCTTCTCCCACTATCCACAGATCCTTTGAAGATGGTGGGCTCAATAGTGAAGGAACAGGACCCGAAAAACCGCCTCCAACAGCCACTATCACCAAACTAACAACAATTCCTAATGTCCCTAAAACCAAAGTGAGCAGGATTACTTGCCGTACGGGAGACATTATCTCTTTCCAAATACGAATGTTCTTAAAATTAAAGAACCAAAAAAAAACTGGTGGGATGGAATTACGATTCCCTCATTAAGTTGCTACAACCCTGAAGGATGAGCTCTCTATGAATTCTCCTGTCGTTACTCCCTCTTCTGAGGTTAGGGTCACCTCCACTTCATACGGGCCCGGTGAGGGGAAATTTACAGTAAGTAGGCCTGTACCATCATCGGCTCTTTGGCCCTTTAGATCAGTTACTGCAGTTCCATTCTCTCCGGTTATCACAATATCATATGTGACTCGGTTAACGGTTGCCCCAAAACTATCGCTAAAGATTAAGCCGAGCTTCGTATCCTGGCCAGCAATAATCGGATCTGGTTCCCATATCAACGAAATATTATAGGAACCCCTAGCGGTCAGCTGGCTTAACGGCGATTTAGGGGTCTCTACGACGGCTTCAGGAGGGGGAGGTTGACCGGTACCAGTGGCTTGGAGTTCGAATGCAAATAGGACAGGAGGGTTTCCGCTAGTTACCCCAGCAAAGGTCTCTGCCTTCACGGGATACGGTAAATTGGGATTTACCCAGACATGATTTGTAGCACCATAAACCCAAGATACATCAACCGTGTTAAATGTACCAGCAGGTGTTGTGACCTCGGCTGACCCGCTAGGAGAAATAGGCGAGCCTCCTATGGCTGCTATCTTGCCCCAATTAGGAGCACTTAAGGATTGACCAGGCTTAGGGACGTAGGATGCCAGCCACTGCAATGAACTAGAGTAAGCATTTCTGTATGGGGCCAATTCAGGAGACACAACTGAGGATCCCAATGCGCTCATGTCCAGATCACTGAGGTGGAATGTACCGTTGTACACCTCTCCTTGATCAACTACAAATACTGGAGCGATCCAATATCCGTTAGATTCATCGAATTCCTCTAAATAAATTGTCATCAGAAATGGTCTGCCTTGATTAGTGTCAAGATTCTGAATCTGGTATGTATAATAAGTGTCGGGCTTTGCATCTTTTCCCACATACCAACTATCGCCCTGTGCAGAAGCACGGCCGGGGTCTAGTGTATTCATTAACACAATGCTTGATCCCAGAATGGTAACAAGCAAACATACTTCCAAGTTAGCTCGGAGGATTATTGAGGTCTTGGCTAAGTAGTCTTTCATTAACTGATATGTTCCAAAAGGAACTGATAAATGTTTCAATAGGAGCCACCATCCTCGGTTCCTATTTGACAGCTAACATAAATATGACTGATGTTCCCTCTCTAGGGATGTATGTGTAACTGTCCCACTATCCAATTCTATGAAGTGGAGTTCAAGCTATGGGGAATGCAGGTGGTCCCAACACACAAGAATTGTGGGGATCCCCTCACAGACGAACAAGCAACCAAATTCAACAAAGAACTAACTAAAATGTGGAACATGGAATAATTCTGGACACTTATCTCTCCTTATCTGTATTTTTCAACACTTGATGTAAATCTGCCTATTGAAATAGCAGTAAACCGGTAGACGTGATATCGTAACCTCTCTTACCTTGGCATTTTGACCCACAGCCAGAATTTTCCTATCTTGTCTTTGTTTTCGATAATATCTATAAATCCGTCCCAATAAACTTAAAGATGTAAGGAGGTGTAAATACTTCAACTTGACAACGCCGTCGGAAAACCATACGTCAACTTTATTAATAGCCGGAATGAACTTGGTTTAGGTGATTTTGAATGACCAAGATGCTAACCGTAAACATAGAAACAGGTGGCGTTAACGAAAACGAAGCCAAGGAATGGGTTACTGAACTTACGAATGTCTATGCAGATATGGAGATTGAGGATGTCAATGTCTCAGGTAACAAGATCTCATTTAAGGCTGGTTTTTCGGGGATGGAAGATACCGAACCAGAAGATGTCAAGATGAAAATCGACGAATATCTCACAATGAATGAAGCATTCGAAGCCAAGAGCGTTTCGATTCAGTAATCTACGCCTCAGCTTAGTTTATCTCCTTTTTATTTGTCAGATTGTTGTAATTAATAGATCATTAAAAATAATTACTCAAGTTTAAATAGTATTACAAGCCCTTCTTATAGGGCATACGATGACGTGTAAAGGCATTTGTATTAGGCATAGGGCACAAAAGCCTGTCGGGTCGGGCAGGTACGTTAGTGGTCAGAGACGTTGCCAGATTTGTGAAATTTTTATAAAATGGGAAGGATTATGGTGTCCATGTTGTGGTTACAGGCTAAGAACTAAGCCAAGAAATCTCAAGTACAAAGCAAAATTGCGTGCTAGAAGTAAGAGAGTTGAAATAACTCAACCTGCGATAACCGTTCGGTGAGACCGCAGCAGCTGCTTGGCTGCTAGAGTCAGCTGTGAACTCCATCTTTGAATATGCTCAACGTCCAAGCTTAGATCCATTCCAATTTGTATAAGCTTTCCATAGGTTTGCCAAAAGTTACTGTCCAGGGATTTGAGAATCTCTGAACACATTTTCCCAATATAGTAATAACAATCTACCGTCATACCAGATTCGTAAAGAAAATTAATTTTGGCTTCGATCAGCGGTCTATCATACCTTTGCGCTGCAAGTCGAGAATATGAAGGGATGGATCGTCTCAGTACAGAACTTGATGCTCTCTCCACCCCGATGATTTCTAATGCCAATGAAATGCTCTCAGACTCGAACCGATTTGGCTCCAGCGTTTTTCTGATCAAATCCATCTGATGCAACGGCGATCCCGGTAACCCAGAAAAATATACCAGACTCTGCATGATTTCATAGGCAGAAATTTTGAGTAGCATTGACGAAATTATGGGCGATTTCTGTGACATTCCTTCTATTTCGGTGTGTCTCATTAAGCAAGAAATGAGCAACTTTCTTGCGATTGCCGATTTGCTGGTAGTTCGTCTTTTCATATTCGTGTCCGTGTTTTTTATCGAAGATAGCACGAGATCATCCGTATCATTAAGCACGATTTCCTCGATGTTATCTAGTATTACTTTTCGCACCTTGGATTTCAAGGGGATATGAACAAGTTCTATCCAGTGTGAACCGAGTTTAGTCACCTTATGAGGATGATTTTCATTCGATAAGACAATTATATCAAATTCACAGCAGGGCTTTGATATTCCTAACCTGGTCGCTCTACAACCAACGAGCAAAGCTGGCGCTTTTAAAACCTCCTGGAGATAGGTCGAGATAGCCGGTGGAATGTCGTTGTGTTCCAATAAATTAGGTTCATCTAGGGACAACCAAATATAATGCAATCCATTAGTTGTGTGTCATCCGAACAAATTTCAAATAAAGGGATTGATTGAGTATTAGTTAAGTAGTCTTAAACGCAATTTTTATATGATGAATAACCTGCAATGTGTTGAGCTCCGGTGGTGTAGTCCGGTTAAGCATTTCGCCCTCTCAAGGCGGAGATCCCGGGTTCAATCGGACTGCGGTCAATACCGCAACGGAACAAATCCCGGCCGGAGCATGATACATGAATGTCTCTTCAGGATTCAGTAGTCCGGTCATTCTCTTCATCTTTTTCTGACATTGATTTGCCAAAATAATAGGGGGACTATCTTGCTCTTCATCATCCGGTACGACTAGCGGAAGTAAATTACGTACGTAAATTACAGAGATTATCGTTTATAAATACAATGCATTCGAACCGGTAGACTTCAAAGCATGATTGTTTGAAAAGCAAGCGACTAGCGTTGTAATTAATGCTGCTGATTGTTCATTATATGCTATCTTTCAAACATAAAAGTATCATCGGTAATCAATGCACTGTGATAAGCTGCATTGCATCGCGGACACATAGAATGTACGCTTATACATTCTGTACAAAAGTCGCCTGCCTGCAGATACTCATAATCGTCACCGGTATAGAAACAGCTCTCACACACTCTCTTCAATACCATTGGGATCGGTTCCAACACTTATTTAATGGTTCTCGATAGAGGCAGCTTTCTAATCAGTGGCAAGAGGATTGACCAGATCCTACCGCCTTCCTCACCAATAGCTGTTTCCCCTCCCACCAAATGAATCATGTTCTAACTTTGTAAATGAAAGAAATGAGGCCAAGCCACCGCCTTGAAGACGTTTAACAACTGATTTCCAAAAATTCAGTTCGATTTCAGGAGATCTGATTGAAGTATTAAAAAAGCTCAATACAATACAATTACAACCTCCATTGATAACTCCGAAGTGGATCAGAAGTCCCCACCATGGAATACTGTTTCCCTTTAGGCACATTCAAATGATCGCAATCATCAAGCTCATTTCGGCAGGGAAATAATCGATCCTTTAGACAGTTCTCTAAATGTAATGATGCAGATGTGATGAGCATTGCATTACTTATTTCACGTCACAATGTAATATGGTATGTCAGCCGTCATTATCACCCGTAAGTCTGGTTGTAACCGAATGACCGCTTCTTATGTGAACGTTATGATGTAACCTCGTTAGTTCAGTAACCTTAAGATCTGAAAAATAGTCAGCATTGTAGCGAGCCAAAATTGTCTTACAATCGTGACAGAATACTTCTTTGAATCCCAATTCTACACCACATAAAGGCACCGCATTGATTTAAATGATGATTTTTTATCCCTTGTCAAAACGTTTAGCATGCCCAGCACTTATCTCACTTTCTTGACGAAACCGGTTGTCCTTGAGGAGAAACTTTGAAGCTTTGTAGTAAATAACCTCTCCCCTTCGCTCGATGACAGCTAGAACAGAATTCTTTCCCATCCTGGCAGTCTGATCGATTAAGTCGTAGAGCTCCTCGATCTTTAGGTTGACCCCTTCGTTTAGTGCATACACCAAATATTTTGAAGGCTTTTTTTGATACTCGCCTCTTTCATAGACCCTAAAGTCGATGCCAAAGCCAAACCCATCTTTCACAACATAGCCACGACTACGCAAATCGCGGTACACTAGAAATCTTGTAAGTATGCTAGGATCGTGTTTTAACATCTTTTTTATTAACTGCTCAAAACCAATGTTGGTGTCTTCATTATTTTTTATTACCAACCTGTTTGTAAATGCTAAGTATAGAGCCTCGCAATGACCAAGGGTGTATTCTGAGTCCTGATTTTCACCGAACCCTTTTGATCTGAGCTGATCTTGGAATTTTATTTCATTTACTATGATCTTGGACTCCCCTGCTGGCATAGTCGCCTCGATCAAATATGACATATCAAGCTCTGAGCCCTCAATATCGGCGGACATAACGAATAAATCGGAGCCAGTCCACATTTAAGCATTAAAAAATTGGTGCATTTTGTTGAAGGGTAGTAACTATAGAGAAATTCGTGGGATGCCATACGTAAGAAAGGAATACATCAGAGGCAAGCCACAACTGAAGATTGCAAGATTCTCATCAGGTGAGTTTAGGGATGATTATGATTACAAGATTGAGCTCGTAGTAGAGGAAAGGCGTCAGATCAGGCATAACGCTTTGGAGGCGGCTAGACTTGGTGCAAACAAGACATTAGCAACTGCAGGTGACACGAGTTTCTTCTCCAGCATAAAGGTATATCCTCACGTTATTTTGCGTGAAAATAAGATGATTGCAACGGCAGGAGCAGATCGATTACAAGAGGGCATGAGAAGGGCTTTTGGCAAGGCAATGGGTCTGGCTGCTAGGGTCAAACCAGGGGACACTGTGTATGAGGCATACGTGAGCGCTGAAAACCTCCAACTCGCCAAGCAAGCCTTAA
>JBOGPP010000214.1:0-4267 GCA_050748485.1 Nitrososphaeraceae archaeon
ACTAATTTCAAAAGAAATTGTGAAAGAATTAAGGCACAGTTTGCATTATATCTAGGGACCAATTCATCATTAGCTAGAAAAATGACGTATACGCTCTTATTTGGCAATAACTTTATCGCAGATAACCCCAAATCTGTCAATTGTAATAACACGACCCTCTTTAGTCTAGACGAGGATACCGGAGGACCTCATTTAACTGCAAGGCTGACTGATTTCTCTGGAAAGCATTTGATACTTTGCATTGACAGGAACACCTGTACTTTCTGCTCTCAAAATCTAATCTTAAAAAAGAATGAACGTAGCCATCTTCTGATAAACAATAAGGAAGGAGAAAATGTCATTCAATCAAGAGTTTTGGATAAGACTACCATTATGGTCAGTGGCATCTTTTCTATTAAGGATTATGTACTGGTGGTCACCCAAAATTACATTATATCTCATAGCGGCAAAAGGATTATGCATAGCAAAATTAGCGCAAATAGTGGTGCTGTATCGGTAACAGATGACGAGATAAGACCAGATGGTTAGGTGCAATTCGGTTTGCTGTTAATAGCCCTAGGCTCCCAGTAGGCTGCTGATGGCCGACTTACTCCAAACGGAATGTTCCATATATTCAACAAATAAGATCTTGTCCTGGTGCAGTAGTAAGATTGCGTACAAGTTCCGTCTTCTCAAAGATGATGTTAACCTTTTACATGTGTTTGTTGTTTTCAGTTTAGTCAATAGGGATTCGATGTTGATAAGTTAGGCAAAGCTGCCATAACGATCACTTAGTTTTGTGGAGCGGAAGGGCTACTCCAATTTCCTTTCCTGGCAGATTAATAGTCGTCTTTCATGTTAGAAAGCTTTGTTATGCCGCTGAACACTTAATCGAATGGTTATTATTCTTATAAACAGCCTCTGTTTGTATTTTCGCATTAAGCATTGGAATACTACATTATCAATATTGGTTAGCTAGAATAACTTTTTTCCCTATCTTCCATAATTATCCTCAACTATACTACATTGTTAGTCCGCAGGCTTCCCACCTCCCTTTTAGGTATTTGGCCCACGGTGTTATCGCTCAGAAGAGACAGCCTGATAAACCGTTTTTTCATTTAGCAGAGAAAAGAAATACCAATCACACAAAAAAACTGGAGAGTGCTAACATCTTACTTCAAAAAGGGGTTCTAACTAACGCAATATGAATCATTTTGGGGAATAATAATATAAATAGGATATGATTTTACTAATTTAATATAATAATGGTGTCTAAGCAAGTCAGTATTAATGTGGTGTCCAAAGAAAAATGATGTCACTTTCAGATATCTTCTCTGTCCTTTCCGATGATGACTCTTTAAAGATAATTCAAACGATAGTGGATCATCGCGATCCCAAGATCAGTGACTTTGAAAGCCCTAAACGATACTATACACGCCTCTCGAAATTAAAGAATGCTCTTATTATCAAACGAAAGGGTAAGTCTTATGAGATTACAGCGTTTGGATCAGTAATATATGACATGATCCAGACAGTCAAGCTGGCCCATGATCTCCATTGGAAACTGCAGGTCATAGATGCAATAGGCGATCGAGTTCCTGACTTAGAACGTCAGCAAATCATTGAATCCCTAATACCAGACGAGTCTATAAGAAAGACCTTGATCGACACGAGAATTGCAGCTCTCGAGCCAATTAAAGTTGAGTAAACCAACTTCAGTTTTTTGAGTTGAGCTGGAGACATTCAATTACAAGAGATGGGAGGATGCATGCCCGACATGTTAGTTGATAGTAGTGCTGTTGCTTCTAATGATACCTATAGAACTAGAGAAGTAAACTAGATTAACCAATTCCAAACCCAAGAAACGTTTCTGGTATTTTCCAATCGTTAGCAGGTGTTCATTTATTTTTCAAAAGTCCGTTTTATCGATTATTTAAAAATCGCCGCAAAGTGTAGACCATTGTTTATTTGACGTATTGCATCTCTATTGCTACAGTTTCAACTAGGGCAGTACCAATGAGAACTTTACCTAACTCGTCTGATTCTGGTTATATGTCGTATGTCATTTCATTCTTTTCGAGCAATCTTGACACAAATTTGGCGAACCGTGGTACATCATTTTCCATTTTTTCGACTGTGATCAATAGCGAGTTTCTATCTGCTAACTGAAATACCAACGCATGGACGTCATCAAAGTCCAAGTAAAGATAATGAAGGAATCCAATTTTCTTTGAATATTTGAATAATGATCTCACCAACTCATTAAGTTGCATTGCCAGTCCTCCCATCTGTTCGGGAGAAAGAAGTAGGGAGACATCATCTCTCATTTTGAAGCCCTTTAGCATACCTTTGGGATTCAATAGGCTTACGGATCTAACATTAAATGATGCAAAGAGTATCTACGATACTATGAAATCATTTGTTTCTTTATAACTTCGTGTCTTCATCATGATGTAGATCCATTAAGTTAAATTGCTACTAATTTGTATTAAATATCTATATTACAATTATTCTATCGAGCAATAATATTAATGCTAAAATTTCAGTCGTATTTTTTAGACTCATAATAAATTACATGTAATAGATATTTTTATATAACTAATTATCATTATTATGAATTTGGTAGAGGCTATTCTCAATTGGGATAGATTGATCCATAAAGGAGTGCGATCTAGCGACTACGAAGATATGGGAAATATCATTGGGATAGACCAGGACTCTCTTACTCTGATGATGGGAAGGCATGAGTTTAAGATACCAAAAAGTTCGGTACAAGGATTCAACGGTAGTGAAGTATTTTTGAAAGTTTCTGCGGGTGACGTCTACAAACTTGAAGTAAAGACATAGCTGGATTCGATCTTATTAGGTATAATTAACCCAATACGGAGGAGGGAGGTAAACAACGGAGTATCAAGGGCCATTTAGTGTAAGAAGAAGAAAATTAAGAAACTGTTGACAAAACTACTAGTTCTGCATGATTAGGGAAGATGGTGCAAGGTAGCCCAAAGAATTCAAAGGTTTAGTTTTGATCACATATGTATCCCGATATAGATATGTTACAGATACCTTCCGCAGGTGTGTATGTCTCAAATATATGATGACGCGTTTAACAAAGCCTTTTCAGTCACACAATTTCCAAAAAAGTACCTTCGTTGGTTCCTTCGTGGTGTACGCCATGAGGATATGTCCTTTGTTCGTAGTTCAACGGTTTTCCAGTTAATTGCTTTTGTGTTTAATCTCTCAACCATCGTTCATGTCTACCTGAGTCAATTTTTGTACTTAAAAATTCTCATGACCGATGACTTCTCATTCTTACAGCACCGTGGATGTTTACGTTATTTCGATAATTGAATCTGCCCGTAAGATGAAGAACGATAATAATAGTTGGTAAAGTTTTTCTTGTAGAATGGACACTTCTAAGATCAGAAATTTACCGTTGTTGCCATAGCTAAATACCTTAATTAGATACATACCAACGTAACTATTAGTAATAACAGAAGGTTCACATAAATATCTAGTTTTGATGTTCTGTTTGATTCTATTATGAAATACAGAAGTAGAACGGAAATTGTTGGCTTAATCTTAGAGGCAGCAAATGGTGGAAGAGCTACAAAAACAAGAATAATGTACAAAGCATTCTTATCGTTCGCTCAACTGAGAGAGTACCTTACAACACTACAGGACAATGGACTTATTGAATATGAAGGTGGAATGCAAACTTACAGAACTACCGAGAAAGGAATGCGACTTCTAGATATCTACGAAAAGATGCATGAATTGGCGCCACCGCTTACAATGACCGCAGAGAACAGATTCGTCAGCATTGGAGGTCACTAAGAATGAATCAATCAAATACAACGAGATCGATAATGTTTGCAATTGTTATGGCAGGAATAGTGTTGTCGGTAAGTAGTTTGGTTGTAGGACATATGGTACCATCAGTCGATGCTACAAAACCAAAACATAGGGACAATAATGACGACAATGGCAACAATGTCAATCGTCCCACTGGAACACAGAATGTAGTCACTAATCCTGGGAGTAGCACCACCGGTGGTGATATGGGCATCGGCAGTATTGGCGATAGCGGTAGTTCCGGATCCGACTTGGGAGCACAGCAGCTCACTACACCAATGGCAGCACAAGCAGCATCATCATCTAACGCAGCATGTGGACAAGTCGTAAGCGGAGTAGTAAATCTAACTGCAAATCTTAACTGCAGTGGAGATGGCATTATCGTCGGTGGTCCAAACACAGTAATTAACATGAATGGATTCTCAATCACAGG